>JAUVGM010000072.1 GCA_030593785.1 Gammaproteobacteria bacterium
GAAAGCAACTGCATGAGCATTTTCAGCAAAAGTTTCTAAGATGTAGTCAGCACGAGCACACATTTCGTGGTGATCGTCAGCTGTGATGTTTGCAGAGAAGATTTTCGCTTCGCCAGTTTCATCTTGTGCACGTTTCATTGCGTCAGCAACTAAAGGAATAACCTTTTTCATTGGACAGAAAACTTGGTTACCTTGAGGCTCATCATTTTTGATGAAATCGCCACCTAACCAGAACTGGTATGCAGCTTCTGCGAAAGGCTCAGGACGTAAACCAAGCTTAGGCTTGATGATAGTACCCGCGATGTAACCACCATTTTCACGTGGACGACCTAAGATATTCCACATATCAGTGATATCGACTGAAGGACCGTCGAAAGACATAAGCATTGCTTTAGGAACGTGGAAATCGATCATTTGTGCACATTGCACATCACCCATGCCTTGGTTGTTACCAATAGCAAGTGTTAAGAAAGAAACAACCATTGAACGGCCGTCAATTACGTTACGGTCAAATAAGTCATTTGGGTAAGCGATTTTCATGATGCCTTTAGCTTCATCAATCTCGTATACCATTGCATCCAGGCCTTTAGTGAAGTCATCTGTAGTAGATACTTCAACGTTAGTACCAGTTGATGATTCAGCTGCAAAGTGAGCTGCAGTTTCTAAATAACCACCAAAACCAGGCATAGGCGTCATAGTGTACGCCACTAACATGTGACCGCCTTCTGCTATAAGTGTTGCTTCATCCAGACTTAAGTCTGCATACCGTGCTGATTGATCCATTATAGATTTCCTCGTTTATAAAAATTCGTTTTAACTTTCACCCAAATTAATATGGGCTAAGCTTCAAGTTTCGGCTGGATATTAAGTGCTCCTGCCAGAAAGTTTTGCGACTATACGTAGGATCATTCATAATTGATACTCAATATTTTTGATGATTACGATAAGTAAAACCTTATGAATATAACCTTACGACAACTAGAAGTCTTTGAGGTGGTGGCGCGTCTATTGAGCTACACCAAGGCATCCAAAGAGTTGCATCTCAGTCAACCTGCAGTTTCTATGCAAATCAAGCAGTTAGAGGAGAGTGCAGGACTTCCATTGCTTGAACAAGTAGGCCGAAAAACCTATTTAACCGAGGCGGGAAGGGAGATGTATCACTATTGCCGGACAATTGCAGAGCAGCTGGAAGAGGCGGGAGAAGTGCTGGAACAACTAAAAGGCCTCAAATCTGGCCGTTTGGAAATAACCGTAGCGACCACTGCAAATGCTTTTGCGACACGCATGTTGTCCATGTTCAACAAACAGCATGAAGGTTCAACCGTGAGTCTGGATGTAACCAATAGAGAGCGCTTACTTCAGCAATTAGCTGATAATGAAAAGGATATCGCCATTATGGGGCGACCTCCTGAAGATGCCGATCTTGTGACAGAACCTTTTGCTGATAATCCGCTAGTGGTTGTGGCTGCGCCCGATCACCCGTTAGTGGCTGAGCAGCCTATACCTTTATATATGCTACAAGATCAAACCTTTGTGGTGCGCGAAAAAGGATCGGGGACACGAACCGCGATGCAACGTTTTTTTGAGGAACATAGTTTGAGTATAACCTCGAGCATGGAAATGAACGAAAACGAAGCCATCAAGCAAGCGGTACAGGCAGGTATGGGCTTGGGGATTGTTTCCATTCATACCATTGAACTTGAATTAGAAACCAAACGACTGGTTATTTTAGATGTTGAGGATTTCCCGATCATGCGACACTGGTATCTGGTGCATCGTAAAGAAAAACGGTTGTCACCCATCACCCAGGCTTTTAAGGATTTTGTATTGAGTGAAGGACGGAATTTAATTTCGCAGATGTAAGCACTTATGAAGGCTGACCCACAAAGCATGATGTTTTGAATTATGTAGGTTCGAATTCATTCGAACGCGGTGCTGGTAAAATAACCTTGGTTTTCAGATGCGCCACCTTTTAATAAAGAGTTATGTGGTTTTGTTTACCCATGCGTCGGCATGAAGCTTCCGCTCCTGCTAACGCCCCTTACCTACGTCCATGTAGGTAAAGGCCGACCTACAAAAATCGGTCACAATGATGAGAGTGTTTATTTACTTTCCAGAATATTATCAACTGTTTCAACCAGTAAATCTTTAGTCAGTGGCTTTTTCAAAAGTTGAATATTATTTTCTTTAGCAATGGATTCATTAATGCTGGCGCTATAACCCGTTGCGATTATTGCTGGAATATCAGATCTGATTTCTTGCATAGCTGTAATCATATCTAATCCCGTTAACTTAGGCATAGTTTGATCTGAAATAATAAGATCAAAATCTTCAGGTGATTGTTTGAACGCAGCAAGCGCTTCGAGTGGAGAAGAAAAACATTTACATTGATAGCCAATACTTCCAAGCATATCTCCTAATAAATCAGATAAGCTTTTCTCATCATCTACTATCAATATTTTTTCACCATTATTTTTATAATAGGATGGAGAGTCTTTATTAACTTCAATAATAATATTTTGATCATTAACAGGCTTAAGTAAAACTCGAATAGTAGTCCCTTCGTCAACTTTTGTATCAATAAGAAGATGTCCGTTCAGTTCTTGAACAATACCATGCACAACAGCCATCCCCATACCGGTACCTTTGCCTTCTTCTTTAGTGGTAAAGAAAGGCTCGAATAAATGTTGTACTACATCTTCGGTCATACCTGAACCTGTATCGCTAACTGATAATTCAATCCAGTCACCGGTGATGCGTTTGTAACAAACGTGACAGTCATTATTCATGTTTTCACGCATACGGAGTTGAATAGAAAGAGTTCCTTTATTGTCCATCGCATCACGGGCATTGACACAAAGATTCATTAATAATTGTTGAAGTTTGACGGGTTCAATCATGACTGCTGGCAAGTTTTCATCTAACTGAGAAGTAATAGCAATACTTGTTGGTATGATAGAACGCAACATTTTTATATCTTCTTTGACTAGTGGTGAAATGTTGACTGCTTCAGCAGTATTTTCACCTGTTCGACTAAATAACATCATTGAAGCAATTAATTCTTTAGCACGAGTTGATGCTGATAGCACCTGTTCTAAATATCCAGGGACTTTATCGTTATCTTTATTAATAATTTTGTCACGCGACAACTCGGTATAACCCATGATGACGCCGAGCATATTATTAAAGTCATGCGCTATACCACCGGTGAGCTGACCAAGTGCATCCATTTTTCTTGATTGAGTAAGTTCTTTTTCCAGTCGGTTATGTTCAGTTTCTTTTATTAATTTTTTTGTAATATCAATAATAGTGCAATAAATGACGGTTTCATCATCAATTTTAACTGGACTCATTAAGATTTCTACATTTTTAATATCTCCATTCTGTAAGCGATGTTGGGTTATTATAGATTTACTTTTACCCGTCTGAACCTTTTGTAATTGTTGTAGAAGCTCTTGTGTGTTCTCGGTTGATAAGAAACTAAGTTCATAGGAATGAAGCTGATCCCAGGTATAGCCATAATATTTAACGGCTGATTTATTGGCATCAATAATATTTGCATTTTTTACACTGACTAATAGTGCAGGAGTGTAATTATTTAAAAATAGCTGGTGGAAACGTTGTTCCGAATCTTGAATTTTTTTGATGATTGGTAAGATGATGTAAAAAAAGAGCAAAGAACCAAAAAATGAGATCAGTATCGCAATAGTCAGTATATATATTGCACTGCGTATAAAGGGTTCACGAATTTCATCTAAATCAATTTTTGCAACAATGCCCATGTTAAGAATGCTTACGGGTTCATAGGCAGCCAGCACCTCATGTCCCCGATAATCTTTATCTATAATGGTTCCTGAGTGTCCAAGTAAAGCTAAGCGCATGGGCACAGCAAAACTTGAGTTAAAATCAACAGCTTGAGGTACATCTAAAGAAGAATGTCTTTGTCGTATAACAAATTCAATAACATCCTTATTTTTACGTGCAAAAGTAAATTCTCCCGTTTCTCCAAAACCATGGAAATTTTTATGTGCTTCAATGACCTGTCTAATAGTTCGCTCATGTGGATTAGAGTTAGATTCATCATTTCCCTTGTTTTCATCTACATCGTTACGGGCAATTGCTTCTATTAGACGAGCACGACTTTTTACACTATCAATAAGTCGGAGTCGTTGTTCATTAAATGAAGTTTCGTAAAGCAGCCAGGAAGTTGAAAGAGTAATGATGCCTGTTGCAGAAATTAATATTGCAATGAGTGAAAAAATCCACATTGAATTTTTGTTGTGCTTGCTGTTTCTGAATATTGAAAACCTTTTCTTTTTCCAAAAATAATTAAATATTAAAGCAGTGAATATTAAAACAATGATATTGATAAGGAGAAGCTGAATATTTGAAAAAGTATTTGCTTTCTTGCCAGACCATGCAACATAGGTATCTTTATAATCTTGTGATTCCAGGTAGAGATTAAGTGATGCATTTAATCTTTTAAAAATTTCTGGATGCCGTTTGCTGACAGCAAGTGCTCTATGGATTGTTTTTAGAGTGATGTTCGTATCGTGAATTGAATGTTTAATATTTAACGTATCTGCAGCATTGATTGTTATTAATTTTGGATGAATAAGGGCATCAATTTTTTTGTTTGAAAGAGCTTTAAAGGCTAACGCAATAGAATCAAAGACATGAATATTTTTATATTTTCTTTTAAGTGCAATTTTACTACCGACATTTTTTTTAACAACACCGATGTGTAAATTTGTAAGTGATGCTTCTGTTTTAATTATATTGTCAGGTCGGGTAAAAACAGTGATATCTGTTTTTGCGTAGGGTTTGCTAAAGAAGTAGCGTTTTTTACGTTCCTCTGTAATGCCAAGGTTTGGAATAACCATTGCTTCCGCAGAATCTATTGCTTTAAAAACATCGCCCCAGGAGTTTTTAACAATGAAGTGGCTTGAATAGCCTGCGCTATGCTCAATTTCCTTTAAAACCTCGATCGCCATCCCATAGGGCAAACCTTCTGGATCAACGTAATAAAAAGGGGGGAAAAAGCGGGGTACAGCCGCAATGATAGTTGGATTATCCTGATGATTAATCAGAGACTCTTCCATATGGTGAGATGTTCCAGAAGCCGAAAAACAAATGTTCGGATAAAAACAAAATAACAGGAACAACAGTTTTACTGTAAAAGACTTATTAATCATGAGGTTAGACGTTTATAGTTATTGTTGGTTTATGAAATTGCCACGATTTCCCTGTTGAGTATCGGTTATACAACGGTAATGAGTATATATAAGGTATAAAGCAACAATAAACTTCAATTGTTAACTCTTTGTAATAAATATTTGAACCATATTGTTAATTTATGTTCCTAGACCCAATTGCAGGATATTTATTATTCAAGTAAGCTTAGCTCTATCTATGTTTAGAAAAATACTGACACATTTAATTATTTTGATGCTCACGGTTTTACCTGTGCAAATGATTAGTGCGGATGTTGAACGTTCAAACATGAAAATGAGTATGATGAAAATTGTTCAGCTTGAAATGGAATGCATGCATACCTCGGTAAGTGATAGTCAGGAAATAACTAATAACTCATGTTGTGATGATGTATCTCATCAATGTGATAGCTGCGGTGATGAATGTCCACAAGCAGCAAGTGCAATGACTATATTGCTTTCACAATCTTCAGATAAAACATATTCTTTAAAGGCACAAAAGTTTTTTACTCGTCATTTACTTTTAGATGGCATTCCTCAAAATAATCTTCTAAGACCTCCTCGAACTCTTATTTAATTTAACCGTATTTAATACGGCATATTTGTACAACTGTTGTTGTACACAGTTTCTAAATTAAATAATGAGGATTCACTCATGGCTCTTTTTGCCAGACTTATCTATGTCATAACGTTGTTTACGTTATTTAGCAGTACTTCTGTGTACGCAGAACAATCTTTAACCATTGAGCAAGCGGTGCAAACTGCACTTGAACGTGATGCATTGATCAATGTTTTCAAATTTCGTCGTGATGCATACAAAGAACAATCCGTTGCGGAAGACACTCTACCTGATCCCAAAATCAAACTGGGTGTGATGAATGTGCCTACCGATACTTATAGCTTGAACCAGGAACCAATGACTCAGGTTCAGCTGGGGATTACGCAAATGTTTCCACGTGGTAATAGCCTGGAAATTAAATCCCAACGTGCAATAAGTATGTCTGTTGCAGAAGATGCTAAAACTGAAAACCAACGTCGTAAAGTGACTCGTGAAGTTAGAGAAACATGGTTAGAGCTTTACTATTGGTTGCACGCTGAATCGGTTGTTAAGAAAAACCGCAGCCTGTTTACCAAGCTGGTTTCTGTGACTAAACAACAATATGCATCAGGACGGCAAAAACAACAGGATGTTATTAGTTCTGAACTTGAGCTGGGTATGTTGGATGATCGCGAAATGAAAATCCAGACACGCATAGAAACAACTCAAGCAAATCTTATTAAATATATGGGCGTTGATTTTTCTGATATTAAACTGGGTAAAGAATTACCCATTTATAATATTCAAAAAAATAATACATCATGGCTGGAATCACATCCTAAGTTACGTATGGAACAAGCCATGATTTCAATTAATGAAAAAAACGTAGATCTGGCAAAGCAAAGTTATAAACCATCCTGGTCTCTTGATATAACGTATGGTAAACGTGAAAAATCAATTAGTGGTGTAGAACGTGCTGATTTTGCTTCTGTTATGGTGATGTTTGACTTGCCCTTATTTACAGCTGACCGTCAGGATAAAAAAGTTGCAGCAAGTAAATCTCGACTCAACGCGGCTTTAAATTCACGTGAAGATCGTAAACGTAATCTAATAAAAATGTGGCAAGTAGGATTGGCAAAAGAAAAACGTCTGTTGCAGCGTATTAAACAGTATGAAAATTTATTACTGCCAAAGTCAGATGAAAATACCAAGTCTGCACTTTATGCTTATCAAAGTGGACGCAGTGGATTTACTGCCTTAATGCGAGCACAAATTACAGAATTAGAAACACAGTTACGAGCATTACGTTTAACTGTGGAGCATAAAAAAATACAAGCTTTATTACTTTATCTTGCTGGAGAAAATAGCTGAGGTTTATAACCTTCAGTATTGGAGAATTATAATGAATAAATTAAATATAGTAGCCATTTCATTAGTTGCTGTTTTATTAACTGCATGTAGTGATAACGAAAGCAACATAACAGAAACAGCTACAGCAGAGAAAAAAGAAAAGAAAATTTTATATTGGGTTGCACCGATGGATGCTACCTACCGCCGTGATGAACCAGGTAAGTCACCCATGGGCATGGATTTGGTAGCGGTTTATGATGAAGGTGGTGATGAAAATACCGTTAAAATTTCTGCAGCGGTTGAAAACAACATGGGTGTACGCACGGCGATAGTTAAAAGAGATAAGTTATGGCGTCGTATTGATACAGTGGGTTATGTTGATTTTGATGAAAATAAAATTTCTCATCTTCATTTGCGTACTAAAGGCTGGATAGAAAAGTTATACGTTAAGTCTGAAGGCGAACGGGTAAAAAAAGGGCAGTTATTATTTGAAGTGTATGCACCAGAGTTAGTCAATGCTCAGGAAGAATATCTTCAGGCCTTGCGTAGTAATAACCGAGGCTTAACCAGCGCATCACGTGAACGTTTAATTGCACTTGGTATTTCTGATTTACAAATTAAAACATTGAATAAAATTCGTCGGGTTGGACAGTACGTTAAAGTTTATGCGAAACAGGATGGCATTATTGCAAAGCTGAACATTCGGCAAGGCATGTTTGTTATGCCACAAAAACAAGTAATGAGTCTTGCTGATTTATCCAGTGTCTGGTTATTGGCTGAAGTTTTTGAAAGTCAGGCTGATTGGGTAAAAACAGGTCAGCCTGCTGAGGTTAAATTATCTTATTTGCCTGGACGTGTATGGGAAGGGGAAGTTGAATATATTTATCCAAGTCTGGATCCAAAAACACGCACCTTAAAAGTTCGTTTACGTTTTGAAAATGAAGATGAATCATTAAAGCCAAATATGTTTGCCAAGGTAAATATTTATGGTGGAGCAAAACGTGAAGTACTGACTATCCCACGTGAAGCTTTGATTCGTACAGGAAATGATCAGCGCGTCATTCTTTCTATGGGTAAAGGTCGTTTCCAGGCTCGTGAGGTCACTGCCGGTATTGAGTCGGGTGAATTTATTGAAATAGTTAAAGGAATAAGTGAAGGCGACAAGGTGGTTACTTCTGGCCAATTCCTGATTGATTCTGAAGCCAGCTTAAAAGCGAGTATTGCACGTATGTCATCAATGGATGGAAAAAAAGAAAAGATGGATCCTAATATGGATATGTCTAAAAAAATTATGGGCACAGCAACTTTAAATAGCGTGATGCCAGCACACAACATGATCAATATGGCGCATGCTCCAATCCCTGCATTAGATTGGCCAGCAATGGAAATGGATTTTATCGTTAAAAAGGGTGTGTCTCTGCAAGGTTTAAATAAAGGCGACAAAGTTGAGTTTGAACTTGAAAAAGGTGAAAGCGGTTACGTTGTTAAGTCTATAACAAAATTAAAAATGTAGGAGTGACTTAAAATGATTGAAAAAATTATTGACTGGTCACTGACAAATCGTTTTATGGTTTTGTTTTTGACCGCAGTTTTATTGGTAGGTGGTCTTTATTCGTTAAAAAACACACCGCTTGATGCTATTCCTGATCTATCGGATGTGCAGGTTATTATTAAAACGACTTACCCGGGCCAATCACCGC
>JAUVGM010000335.1 GCA_030593785.1 Gammaproteobacteria bacterium
AATTTGTGCTGCGCCCAGAGTATTAGCAACTGCAGGTTTATTAGAAGGCAAGCATGCGACCAGTTTTCCTGGTGCACTTGATCAATTTCCCGTTAATAACATGACATATGAAGAAAGCTCAGTGGTAATAGATGGAAACGTTATTACTTCACGAGGCCCTGGCACTGCAATGGATTTCACTTTAACGCTAATTGAGCTGTTATTAAGTAAAGAAAAGCGCGATGAAGTTGAAGACGGATTACAAAGGGAAAAAGTGTAAATGCGGGTTATTGAAGTTATAACAGATCAAGGCCATGTTGATACTTTGCGCGGCATTGCTGCTCAACAGGAAGTTATGGATATTTGGGTAGGACACAAGGATGAAGATGGCCGTTGTAGTACTCGTTTATTGGTTCGACCTGAAAGACAACAAGCAGTAATGGATGCCTTGCAGTCATTGTTAGCAACCGCGGATGATACCCGTATTTTAGTTTTGCCCGTTGAAGCCGCTTTACCGCGTATAGATGATGAAGATTTAGATGACGAGAAAAAAAATAGCATTACCAGGAGTCGCGAAGAGCTGTATCAAAAAATAGTTTCTGGCGCCAAGCTTGATAGTAATTTTATGTACATGGTTATCATGTCTACTATCGTTGCGGCGATAGGTTTACTTGAAGATAATGTGGCGGTTGTTATTGGTGCCATGGTAATCGCACCGTTATTAGGGCCCAACATGGCATTAGCTTTTGCCACATCACTAGGTGAAGGCAAGCTACTCTGGTTAGCTTTAAAGTCTAACGTAGCGGGTTTATTTACTGCGTTGGGGCTTTCAATTTTAATTGGCTTACTCTGGCCATTAAATTTTGATAGTCATGAGCTCATGACAAGAACTGATGTAGGTATGGATGGCATTGTGCTCGCTCTTGTATCCGGTGCAGCAGCGGTATTGTCATTAACAGCAGGTTGGTCAAATTCATTAGTCGGAGTCATGGTTGCGGTTGCGATATTACCACCTACTGCAACGGTGGGTTTAATGTTAGGTTCAGGGAATTATCAGCACGCATTGGGTGCGGCATTATTACTTGCGGTAAATATAGTCTGCGTCAATCTCGCGTCAAACATTGCATTTTTATTGAAAGGGGTAAAACCCAGAACATGGTACGAAAAGAAAAAAGCCAAGCAATCAATAATTATCTTTGTACTTTTTTGGTTAACCGTACTTGCTGTTTTAGTGATGGCGGTTAAGGTTAGGCATCAATATTTATTGGTGAGTTAACAGGATGTTAATTATCGATATCTGACCAAACAGCAAATTCATTACCGTTTGGATCAGAAAAATGAAATCTACGTCCGCCTGGAAAGGTAAATATTGGTTTTAAAATTTTACCACCGGATGTTTCTATTTTAGACAGTGTTTCTTCGAGCGCATTGCTGTAGAAAACAATAAGTGCACTACCTGTTTCGGTGGAACAGTTTAAGTTTGATTTAAAAAAACCACCATTTAAACCTTCATTAGCAAAAGCGGTATATTCAGGGCCGTAGTCAACAAATGACCAGTTAAAGACACTACTAAAAAAGGTTTTAGATTTTTCGATATCTTTTGCAGGGAATTCTACATAATTCATTTTTTCATGTTTATTCATATCCTGCACCTGTAAAGTTAAACAGTTATAAAGAGTTACATACCATTAGAAAATTTATCACTATGAATTTCTGTTTCATCTCGCATCGTTTTTAATGCTTTGCCATAGCCTAACAATATATTTAAACACCAATTAAGCCTTTCCTTGTAATAAGAATCAGACTTTTCATCATTGTCTTCTTTTTTATCATTAAAGACGTTTTCTACATCACGAATAATTAACTGTTCAGGAATGTAACAAAGCCGATTATTTTTATAACTGCTCATGCGTAATTCTGCAACTGGATAAGCGCCACCACTACCTGATGACACTGAAACGATGAAAGCAGGTTTATGGCCAAGTTCAAAACGACTTAAAAGAAGAAAAAGGTTTTTAAGGCCAGATGGAACTTGTCCATGCCATTCCGGAGTAATAATGACAAAGGCATCACTCGAACTAAACTGTTCTTTTAATGGCGCCAGTCGCTTAATCCAGCTTTCATCCGACTCCCAGATAGATTGATCCCAAAGAGGTAAAGGATTATCTGCTAATGAGTATAAAAAAGGTTCAACATCAGAGAACTCTTTTTTTAAAAGTGTCTCAATATATTTTCCGATCTTTTCGCTTTGTGAAGGATTTCTATGGCTTCCACTTATAATGGATACTTTCATATCATAATCCTTTATTTGGAATTTAACGTTTTAATAAGCTAAGCAACAAAGTAATACCAAGGCCAGCCGAACTAAGTTTTATCAGATAACTATAGTCTGAATTTAAAAAAGATAAATCAATATTAACGAGGAGTGCTGCAGTAATCAGTAAGCTACCACCGGCGATAGCGCGTATTGAACGACTATTTCCTGATTTAATTTCCTGTTTTATTTGATTCATTTGAGTATCATTTAACTCAACTTTGAATTCCCCTTTTTTAGCCTGATCTAATACATCAAAAATAAGGTTAGGAATTTTAGGTAATTGCTCAGCCCATAGCGGTGCATTTTCTTTTACGTGCTTAACAAATGAACGTGGACCAATTTTTTCTTTCATCCATTGTTCTAAAAAGGGTTTAGCCGTTTTCCATAAATCCAGATCAGGATAAAGCTGACGACCCAGGCCTTCTATATTAAGCAAGGTTTTTTGCAGCAAAATAAGTTGTGGTTGCACTTCCATGTTAAAACGGCGTGCAGTCTGGAATAAGTTGAGTAGCAATAATCCAAATGAAATGTCTTTTAAGGGTT
>JAUVGM010000244.1 GCA_030593785.1 Gammaproteobacteria bacterium
GAAATAATGGCAATAACCAATGCCAACATGCCCGGTGACAATAAAGTGTTTGGTTCAAACAAACGATGTGTGGCATCAATCATAATGCCAACGGCAACACCAATTAACGCGATACCTAAACCAACGGTAACGACGGTTTCAATACGGCCATGACCATAAGGATGATCTTCATCAGCTTCCTGATGAGAATGTTTTGCCGCGTATAAAACAGCAACGTCGGTGACTAAATCAGATAAGGAATGAACACCATCTGCAATCAATGCTTGTGATTGCGCAGCAAAACCGACAAAGATTTTCGAAACACCTAAAAGTAAATCAACAACGGAGCCAATTAGCGTAACGCGAATGGTATCTTTATAACGCTGACTTGAGGTTAATAAAACATTTCCCTCATCATCAATAGCAGGATCATGATGATGACTGTGATCATGCCCCATTATTTCATTCCCTCAGCAGCCATAACCTCAATAATAATAAACACCTCATCATCCGTTGTTTTTGTTTCTAAAACTTTATGCCCGTTAATACGACACCAGGCAGGTACATCTTGTAACGCACCAGGATCAGTACACACTACTTCAAGCACATCACCAACAGATAATGTTTTTATTTTATCCTGCGCGCGAATGACCGGCATTGGACATAACAAACGTTTTGCATCAAGAGTATGTCTACTCATCTAAACATACCACGCTTTTAAAATTTCTTCTTTAGACATTGGCTTTACTTTTAATATAGTCTTTGTTCCATCTAAATAATTCACTGCCATTTCAACTTCTTCATCATCACGGCCTTGTCCAAATCGTGCTGCTATACGTGCAGCAAGTACCGCATCCTCTTCTGACATAGTGCCATCTATTAAGGTCAGCGGGCCATTGTGACTTATACTATGTATATAAGGATACATTTTACGGTAGCCTTCCATAAACTTATTTTCACCTTGCTCGCGACCAACGATCATTTTGAAATTATCATTTGGACGAATATGTCGACCCACTTTTAACATCATAAGATCATCAAGTTCATAATCACGGCTTGAACGATGCTGCCACATATCCACTAACTTGTCGGAATAATTTTTATCGGTTAAGAAACAACAACCGCCAGCGGGCGTTGCATAACCTTCAAAATTAAATTCTTTGGCTAATGCCATTTGTGGTTTACGAGTACGACCACTAAAGTCGAGTAATTTTTCCCTATCCACCCAACCTTCCCGTTCCGGTAATGTTTCGGGTAAATTTTTTGCACACAAAGGACGTAATAATAAATCACCTGCACCAGACTCTTGTTGAATAATCGGCATGGTTTCTTTACGTTGCGACATCGGACGCTGTCCAACCACTTCACCGGTAATAATAAAATCAAAATCGTTTTCTTTGATCCACTCAACCGCTTTTTTAACCATGAAACCTTTGCAATCCAAACAAGGATTCATGTTTTGTCCGTAACCATGTTTTGGGTTTAACAAAACATCTTTATATTCTTCAATCACATCAACAATATGTAATTTAATTCCCAACTGTTCAGCTGACCATAATGCATTATTTCGTTTTACTTTATCTTTGTCCTGTTTACGAATGGCATGGGTGTGCCCTTCAACACAAAAACCGGTGAAGAAATTAATACCTTCAACATGAATACCCTGATCCAAAATAACCTTTGTTGCCAATAATGAATCGAGGCCACCTGAAATCAAGGATACTGCTTTGCGTTGCTTGCTCATATGAAAAACCGTCACTATGAAAAAAAGAGGTGAATAGAAAATCGGCGTACAGAATAACAAATTATTCGCTTTTACTCACCCCGTAACTAAAGCACGATTACTGGCAATTGAGGTTTCGCCTACTATTTTGTACGGCTATAATATGCGGCTTATTAACTGGACTATATAAAGGTATATCTGTGTCAAAATCACAGCCTAAATCATCAAACCCGACAGCAACATTTCAGGGATTAATTCTTGCTCTACAGCAATATTGGGCAGAAAAAGGCTGCGTTATTCTGCAACCTTACGATATGGAAATGGGTGCGGGTACCTTCCATCCAGCCACATTTTTACGTGCCATTGGACCAGAACCATGGGCAACGGCATATGTTCAACCCTGCCGACGTCCGACAGATGGCCGTTATGGTGAAAATCCAAACCGTTTACAACATTATTACCAATTTCAGGTGGCTATAAAACCTTCTCCGCTGGATATTCAGGAACTATACCTCGAATCACTGAAAATGCTCGGCATTGACCCGCTTGTTCACGATATTCGTTTTGTTGAAGATAATTGGGAATCTCCTACCCTCGGCGCATGGGGTCTGGGTTGGGAAGTTTGGCTCAATGGCATGGAAGTCACTCAATTTACTTATTTCCAACAAGTCGGTGGCCTCGAATGTAAGCCCATCACCGGTGAAATCACCTATGGGCTTGAGCGTATTGCAATGTACTTGCAAGGTGTAAACAGCATCTATGACCTGGTTTGGACCGATGGCCCACAAGGTAAAGTCACCTATGGTGATGTGTTCCATCAAAATGAAGTTGAGCAATCAACCTATAACTTTGAACACGCCAATGTTGATGCCTTATTCAAACAATTTGATTTATGCGAATCAGAAAGCAAAAAACTCAATGAAGCCGGTTTACCGTTGCCGGCTTATGAGCAAATGCTACAGGCCTCACATACCTTTAACTTACTTGATGCGCGTCATGCGATTTCTGTTACCGAACGCCAACGTTATATTTTACGGGTGCGTGCATTATCGCGTGCCGTTGCCGAAGCCTATTATGAAAAACGCGAAGCTCTGGGGTTTCCTATGGTTAAAAATAACCTGAAGGGAGGCAAGTCATGAGCAATGCTAATACCAAAGACTTATTAATAGAGATTGGTACAGAAGAATTACCACCAACCGCATTAAACAAACTTTCAACCGCTTTTTATAATGGCGTTAAAGAAGGTCTGGAAAAAGCGGACTTGTCTTTTTCTGAAATCAAAAAATTTGCCGCACCCAGAAGACTCGCATTATTAATTAGCGATCTCGATGTTAAACAAAAAGATAAAAACGTTGAGCGTCGTGGCCCCGCTATTGCCGCCGCATTTGATGAAGATGGTTGCCCTAGTAAAGCCGCTGAAGGTTTTGCCCGCTCTTGTGGCGTTAAAGTTGAAGAGCTTGAAAAACTGGAAACAGATAAAGGTGCCTGGTTAAATTTTAAAACCGAACAAAAAGGGTTAAATACCAGCGAACTCGTTGCTGAGATTGTTCAAACATCTTTGGACAAGTTACCCATCCCTAAACGCATGCGTTGGGCTGATTTAGATTCACAGTTTGTTCGTCCCGTGCATTGGTTAGTATTGCTTTTTGGCGAAGATGTGATTGATGCTGAAATTCTTAGCGTTAAAAGCGGACGTGAAACACGCGGTCATCGTTTCCATCATCCTGAAGCTATTACTATTCACTCACCTAAAGAATATGAAATGCTGTTGGAAACACACGGTAAAGTAATAGCAGATTTTGATCGTCGTAAAGAAGCGGTGCGTGGACAAGTAAATGAAATTGCCTTGAATGTAAAAGGCAAAGCCATGATCGATGAAGACTTATTAGAAGAAGTCTCTGCCATGGTTGAATGGCCTGTTGCCGTCATGGGTGGATTTGAAAAACGCTTCTTGGATATTCCACAAGAAACATTAATCCTCACCATGAAAACGAATCAAAAATATTTTTATATTGTTGATAAAAAAGGCGCGCTACTACCTCACTTTATAACCGTCAGTAATATTGAAAGTAAGGATGTTTCTAAAGTACAGGAAGGTAACGAGCGTGTTATTCGTCCTCGTTTTGCTGATGCTGAATTTTTCTGGTCTCAAGATCGTAAATCAAAACTTGTCGATCGTTTAACAAGTTTAGGTTCCGTTGTTTTTCAAAAGAAACTCGGCACCCTGCTTGATAAGACCCGACGAGTTGAAAAACTTTCCAGCGCAATTGCCGATCAACTTTCCGGTAATACACAACTTGCAGTACGTGCCGCTGAACTTTGTAAATGTGACCTTATGACTGAAATGGTGGGTGAGTTCCCAAGTCTGCAAGGTGTCATGGGCCGTTATTATGCTGAGCATGATGGTGAAGATCCTGAGGTTGCTACTGCTTTAGAAGAATATTACAAGCCAAAATTTTCAGGCGATACTTTACCGCAAAGTATAACCAGTCAATCCTTAGCGATTGCGGATCGGTTAGATACCTTAGTGGGTATTTTTGCTATTGGACAAACACCTACCGGTGATAAAGATCCTTTTGCATTACGTCGCGCTGCACTTGGTGTGTTACGTATATTAATCGAGAATAA
>JAUVGM010000121.1 GCA_030593785.1 Gammaproteobacteria bacterium
TATCGGGATA
The DNA here is from genome assembly GCA_030593785.1 of Gammaproteobacteria bacterium. GTDB lineage: Bacteria > Pseudomonadota > Gammaproteobacteria > UBA6429 > Thiohalophilaceae > JAGLTQ01. The sequence continues at coordinate 11 of JAUVGM010000121.1, forward strand.
TCTTTTATTTGTTCAGCAATATATTTATCGATATGAATAGCTGCGGCTAATAAGTCAGCTTCGTTGTGGATAGCCTTTGGATCGAGTCTTGGCGCTTTAATCTTTTCTTTACGTTCAGCATGGTAAGCATACCGACGTTCTGCCCTAAGTAAGGCTGCATGCCCGAGTTCTTCTTTGGCTAAAATTTCAGCATATTTGCGTACTTTTTTATTGTCATAGTTTGCTGCAACGTGTGTATAAAAACGAAAAGCGATTTCTTCATTGTGTACAGCAAATGCTAATGCTTTATACGGTGAACTAAAGAAAGGATCACGTGCTTCTTCATTATAGGTTGTAGAAACATGTGGGTCGGACCAGCTAATAGGCCCAATACTGGAGTTTTCCTCTATCCCTTCTTGTGCCATCCATTCATTGAGTAAACGTTCATGTTCCTGTTCTTCTATAACCATGCGCTCAAAAAGAGCTGCCGCTGATTCATTATCACCTTCACGCATACTAGATGCTAATTGAGAATATCGTTTTATGGCTTCGCGCTCAGCTTGTAACGCGATAGACATTAAATCACTCGTTGTTTTTACATTGGTTGATAACATGTTTTTTATACCTTTATGAAACGGAGAAAGGTTTCTAAATGTTAAATAGTTATATTGATAATGTTGATAATTGACCTACATCAATTAAATACGTTATAAAATGCCTGAGAATATGCACAAATGCAAACGACTGTCTGTTATCAGACATGTGTTGCAGTTAATTCTTATATTTATGGTTGCGAAAACAGTAACTATCAATATAGCTTGATATTAAATAAATAGCTTTACTTTCTCAGGGGAAGACTCGGATTAACACTAATTATATTTTTAGGTGTTAGAGGCTTTTGTATTACCATTTTACTCGGGTATTCATATAACGCATGAATTTTCGTTATATTTTTAAATTATTTTTTTCTTTGATTCTTATTCAAAGTTTGGTTATGGGCGTTGCGCAGGCTGAGTCCGAACTCCCTCGTTTTCTTAAAGCCATAACCAGTCAGGAAATTTTTCCTGGTGCAGATGAACTAGGAAAACCAATCGGTGATCCTCCCGTTGCCCCTGCTTACAAAAAAGGAAAGCAGGTCGGCTTTGTATTTTTGACGTCAGACTATGTCAATACAACAGGTTATTCAGGCAAACCAATACACCAGCTTGTTGCCGTTGATATGCAGGGTTTAATTAAAAAAGTGTTATTGGTTGAACATCATGAGCCTATTGTTTTAATCGGTATTCCTGAAAAACGTATCACGGCGGTGCTTAAAGATTATATCGGGCTGGATGTCGGTAAGTTGGTAAGCGGTGAACAGAAGCATCAAGTTGATGCCGTTTCCGGTGCAACCGTGACCATAATGGTGATGGATGACAACATTCTTAGAAGCGCAATCAAGGTTGCTCGAAACTATGGTTTAGCAGGGCTAGAAGCAAAACGTAAACAATCTGGGCCAGTTGCCTCAGTGAATGAAGATATTAATGTAATTAAGAACTGGAAAGAGTTAGTTAGCGAAGGTTCAGTGCAGAAACTAAAAATTTCTTTAGGGCAAATTAATAAGGCCTTTAAAGATTCAGGCAGTCAACTGGCGATTGATAACCCTGAAGAAGGTAAAGATGATGAAACGTTTATCGAGCTTTATGCCGCTATCGCATCTATTCCCAGCATAGGTCGTAGTTTATTGGGTGAAAATGAATATCAAAATTTAAAGAAAAAATTAAAGCCGGGTGAGCAGGCTATTGTCCTGGCAGGTGATGGCCGTTATTCATTTAAGGGTTCGGGTTATGTAAGGGGCGGGATTTTTGATCGCTTTCAGGTTATTCAAGGTGATATTTCGGTTCGTTTTCATGATCAATACCACAAACGTTTACGCAAAATAGCCGCTGAGGGCGCGCCTGAACTTAAGGATGTCGATTTGTTTAGAACCCCTGCGGATTTAAAATTCAACGCTGCTAACCCCTGGACTCTACAGTTATTAGTTGGTCGAGATACGGGACCAACGAGTAAGGTTTTTTTAACCTTTGATCTTAATTACACAGTTCCCGATGCATACCTGACTTTTACTGATGCAAAGGCAAAGAGTAGCGAGATATCAACTGATACAGGTTTATCGCAAAAGGCAGAACCCATATGGAAAAGAATGTGGGAACTAAAGGTTGTAGAGATTGTGATACTTGGCATTTCTCTTGCTGTACTAACAATGATATTTTTCTTTCAGGACTGGTTGGTTAAACGTCCCGTTCTTCAGGATCGTGTTCGCATTGGTTTCCTCATCTTTACGCTGTTTGTTCTTGGTTGGTACTTTAATGCACAATTATCTGTTGTTAATATTTTGGCAATGTTTAGCGCATTAGTGAGCGGTTTTGACTGGAATTATTTTTTGATGGAACCGCTAACGTTTATTTTATGGGGTTCTGTTGCTGCAGCATTGTTATTTTGGGGACGTGGTCCTTATTGTGGTTGGCTATGTCCTTTTGGTGCACTGCAAGAATTGATTAACCGAGTTGCAAAAATATTTTCAATTAAGCAGATTACGGTACCTTGGGCAATTCATGAACGTCTCTGGACATTTAAGTATTTAATTTTTCTATTTTTATTTGGATTTTCCTTATATTCACTGGATTGGGCAGAACGCCTGGCAGAAGTTGAACCCTTTAAAACTGCAATTATTTTAAAGTTTATTCGTGAATGGCCTTATGTAATTTTTGCACTGGCGGTATTAATTCCTGGTATTTTTATTGAACGTTTTTATTGTCGTTATTTATGCCCGCTGGGTGCGGCTCTGGCCATTCCCGGCAGAATGCGTATGTTTGCATGGCTCAAACGTTACAAGGAATGCGGCACCCCATGTCAGCGTTGTAGTAATGAGTGCATGGTTCAATCAATACATCCTGAAGGGCATATTAATGTCAATGAGTGTCTTTATTGCCTGCATTGTCAGGTGGTTTATTCCGACGATCATGCCTGCCCGGTTGTGATCCAGAAACGTTTGAAAAGAGAACGTCAAGATGCCCGAGCAGCAGCATCTAACCGTAAAGAAGAATCAGCTATTAAAGTGGTGCTAAATAAGAAGTAAGAATTATAAAGTTTTGAATTAATAAGGCCTGGATAATGCCAGGATGTAATTAATTGGCCTGAATTTTAATGGGCTTGTAACAGGAGAGAGTCAATGAGTAACAATAATGATGATAAGACTGAAAATGTAAGTATTACTCGACGCCAGTTACTTGGCGGATCGGCCAAGTTGGCTGCAGTAGCCGGGGCGGGGGGACTTACCGGTATGGGGCTTATGACGCCCAAAGCGGCGGAGGCAGCAGCAAAAGCTAAATACAATGTGGCACCGGGTGATCTGGATGAATATTATGGCTTCTGGAGTAGTGGTCAAGCAGGTGAGTTACGTATTTTAGGTATGCCTTCAATGCGTGAGTTAATGCGTGTCCCCGTATTCAATCGTTGTAGTGCATCAGGTTGGGGTGCAACCAATGAGAGTCGTAAGATTCTTCGTGATGGTTTACTACCTGAAACCAAGAAGTTTCTTGATTCGGGTAATCGTGGCGGTGTTTGGTTGAATGGTGATTTACATCATCCTCATATGTCATTTACAGATGGCACTTATGATGGTCGTTATTTGTTTATGAATGATAAAGCGAATACACGTGTTGCACGTGTGCGTCTTGATGTGATGAAGTGTGACAAGATCACTGAGATTCCAAATGCTTCGGATATTCATGGTTTACGTCCACAAAAATATCCACGTACCGGTTACGTATTTGCTAATGGTGAGCATCGTGTGCCGATTCCTAATGATGGCAGCATACTGGATGAGCCTGAAAAATATCATGCTATTTTCACTGCGCTTGATGGCGATTCAATGAAAGTGGCATGGCAAGTGATGGTTGATGGTAATCTGGATAACTGTGATGCGGATTATCAAGGCTTGTATGCTTTCTCAACTTGTTACAACAGTGAAGAAGCGACAAATTTGTCCGGTATGATGTCTAAAGAACGTGACTGGGCTGTTGTCTTTGATCTTAAAGCGATTGAAAAAGGTGTTAAGAACGGCGATTTCAAACGGATTAGTGGTGTTCCTGTACTCGATGGTCGTAAAGGTTCGAAATATACCCGTTATATTCCTGTTCCAAATAGTCCTCACGGTTGTAATGTCGCACCGGACAAACGTCATGTTGTCTTCAATGGTAAATTATCACCAACTGTAACGGTTATTGACGTTAGACGTCTGCCTGATCTATTCAAAGATAAGATCAAGCCGCGTGATACCATTGTTGCTGAACCAAAATTAGGTTTAGGACCACTGCACACTGCGTTTGATGGTAAGGGTAATGCCTTTACAACATTGTTCCTTGATAGCCAGGTAGTTAGCTGGAATATTAAGAAAGCAATTCAGGCATACAATGGCAAAAAAGTGAACCCTATTATTAACAAGGTGGATGTTCACTATCAACCAGGTCATAACCATACTTCAATGGGTGAGACTAAAGAAGCCGATGGTAAATGGCTGGTATCACTTAACAAGTTCTCTAAGGATCGCTTCCTTAACGTAGGTCCATTAAAACCTGAGAACGAGCAACTGATTGATATTAGTAAGAAGAAGATGAAGGTTGTTCATGACGGCCCAACATATGCTGAGCCTCATGACATCATTATTGTTCGTGCTGATATCGTTAATCCTGCGTCACTATGGACCAAGGGTGATCGGATGTGGGCTGACGCCAGTGCACAGGCTAAGAAAGATGGTATTAACCTGACTGTCGATTCCAAAATCATTCGTGATGGAAAAAAAGTCCGTGTTTATATGACTTCAGTTGCACCTAACTTCAGTATGGAAAAATTTACTGTAAAACAAGGTGATGAAGTTACGATTATTGTTAGTAATAATGATGCTATTGATGATCTGACTCATGGTATAACTATCGCTAACTACGGTGTTGCGATGGAAATTGGACCGCAGCAAACATCATCGATCACCTTTACGGCAGACCGCCCGGGTGTTCATTGGTTCTATTGTCAGTGGTTCTGTCATGCACTACACATGGAAATGCGTGGCCGTATGATGGTTGAGCCTGCTTAGTAGTTATTTTGTTGTATAAGCAGAAAACTAATAATCCACTGGTTGGCTCTATGCCGGCCGGTGGATTATTTTTTATATTCGTTTATTTTATTTCTTTTCATCTTCAGGCTGAAGAGCGCTTAGTGACTCCAGGGCATGGCACGTTACAAGTCGCAATCAATTCAGCACACAGTGGAGATACACTGCGATTATCCGAGGGAACGTACATCGGTTCAGTAAATATAGATCGTAGTCTTACTCTTTTAGGTAATAAAAAAAGTATTCTTGATGGTGAAGGTACAGGTCATGTTGTGATCATATCTGCACCTAATGTATTAATTAAAGGTTTAACAATCCAGCATTCGGGTAATGACCTGAATACTGAAGACAGTGCTGTTTTTGTCACCGATAAAGGTGACCATGCACGAATAGAAAATAATTATTTTAAAAATAACTTAATGGGCGTTTACCTTAAAGGGCCAGATTCAGCAGTAGTCAGTGATAATGTCATTATTGGTAGTCAATTCCATCGAGTAAATGATCGTGGTAATGGCGTATATTTATGGAACACTCCAGGCTCAGTGATTAAAAATAATGATATTCGTTATGGCCGAGATGGAATTTATGTAACAACGAGTCGTAAAAACACATTTCATGGCAATACTCTGAGAGATTTACGCTTTGCAATACATTACATGTATACCAATGAGAGTGTGGTCAGTAATAATATCTCTATCAATAATGATGTTGGTTATGCTTTGATGTTTTCGCAACATATTGTGGCAAAAGAAAATCGTTCAGTGGGTGATCTTAAACGTGGGTTATTTTTTAACTTCACAAATTATTCTGTTATTGAAGGTAATCATATTAGCGGTGGTACCGAGAAGTGTGTTTTTGTTTATAACGCTAACTTTAATCAGTTTAATAACAATACATTTGAAGGCTGTGATATAGGTATTCACTATACCGCGGGTTCACAAGGCAATGAGATTTATGCCAATTCCTTTCTTGGCAATCGTACTCAGGTGAAGTACGTCGGTACTCGTTATCTTGAATGGTCTAAAGAAGGTAAAGGGAATTACTGGAGTGATAATGTTGCCTTTGATATAGATAATAATGGTATTGCCGATCAGCCCTATCGTCCTAATGATCTTGTTGATCAAATTGTCTGGCGTCATCCTATGGCAAAATTATTGTTAAACAGCCCGTCAGTGCAATTAATCAAATGGGCCCAGTCTGAGTTTCCAGGACTTCATCCAGGTGGTGTGACAGATAGTGTGCCATTGATGTTAGCTCCACAGACAACTGATATAGTGAAACATGACAAAATGAGAAAAGAAGATTTACCCAATGGCTGAAAAAGATAATTTAGAAAAAAATATTATTTCGTTACAAGCAGTAAGTAAACAGTATGGCAATGAAACAGTATTACAAAATGTGAATTTTGACGTGCAGGCAGGTGAGTGCATTGTTTTAGTTGGACATAATGGTGCCGGTAAAACGACCTTAATGAAGTTGATGTTGGGTTTAACACGACCCACATCAGGTACGGTTGAAGTATTAAAAGGTAATCCTGCACTGAGTACGGCTGTTACACATCGACTGGCTTTGGGATATTTACCTGAAAGTGTGGCTTTTTATGAAGCGATGACAGGTCGAGAGGTTTTGAGGTTTTATGCCGATCTAAAAGGTGCTTCCCAGCGTGAATGCAATGATTTATTAGAGTTGGTCGGGCTGAGTGACGCTTCAAAAAGAAAAGTGGGTACTTACTCAAAAGGAATGCGCCAGCGTTTAGGTTTGGCTCAGGCAATGCTGGGCGATCCACAATTATTATTTCTTGATGAACCCACTACGGGTCTCGATCCTCTT
>JAUVGM010000108.1 GCA_030593785.1 Gammaproteobacteria bacterium
AGAGCGGTTGTAATAAGGCTTAGCCATAAGGGTAAATGTAAAAAATGTGGTAAGAGAACAAGAAATAAGCCAACTAATAATATTAACGCTGCAGGTTGTACATTATGATTTTGTAATTTATTCAGTAAAATCATCTAATTCGCACCATACAATGCAAGTTGCTTTAAACAGTTTTCTAAATGAGGTTTGCCAATATTGGGTTGAATTACTGAATCGGGTAAACGTAATCCGTAACTTAAATTGGCTTCATATGCGAGTAACACCCAGCGAGTAAGCTGTGAAAGTTTTAATTCGGTCCCTGAGACAGTTGTCTCTGACCAGTTTAACCATAGTTCATCGGATGTAGTTGAAGAAAATTCTTTGGTTTGTAAGGTGTGGTGACGGGCAAAACTTTTCCAGTGAATGTGTTGTAATGGATCGCCTTCAGCATAAGATCGTAAACCTTTAAAATCGTCAGTGCCCAGTTCAAGTTGTTTTTTCCCTTCTGATAAACCTGCGCTTTTCATCGGTAAAGAGGAGTGTAGGGAAGGCCTTGGATATACCAATTGAGTTTGATCAAGCTCTGCAATGGCCCAGGCACGAAATAATCCAAACGGAAAACGACTTTCTATATAAAAACGGGGTAAAGGAATAAGGCCTCGCTGTTTAAAAATATGCTTAATGGTTAACGTCGATAAGCTGTTTTCATTTAAATCAACTATTGTAGTTAACTTTTGAGGAGTAAAAGTTTGTATGGAAAATCGAGGGTGGCGGTTTACATTATTAATTTGAACAATAAAGCTGGCATCTTGATCGACAAATACCGGTTTACAGATGGCGGGCCCAATACTGAGTTTTAATAAATTATTGTAAGTATGAAATATAGTAACAACGGAAAGGCTAGCCAATAGGAAAGTTAAAAAATATCCCAGGCTATTACTGTAGTTAATTGAGCCCAGTAGCATAATAAAAAGTAACAGGGCAAAAGCAAGACCTTGTTTAGTCGGTAATATATAGACACGACGTCGTGTTAATAAATAGGGTGCTTTTTGTTTACCATCACCAACGAAAAAACGTTGTAAATTAAATCGGGTTTTAAAAGCAGTAAACATGAATCAGGGTATCGCGACATCTTTCAATAAAGCATCAATGGCCTGAGGTGCATCTGGATCAACGGGCTGCAAACGATGACGGACAACGCTGGGTAAAACAGCTTGCACGTCTTCGGGAATAACATAATCACGATCATTTAACATTGCCCATGCTTTACTCACATGCAGTAAAGCTAAACCGGCACGAGGAGATAAACCGTATTCATACAGGCCGGATTCACGTGAGTAACTGATTAAGGCCTGAACATAATCAAGCAAAGCATCGGATGTAGTAATGTGTTGTACTTGATCTTGCATATCCTTTAATTCATTTTCATCTAAACATGAGGCTAAATTATTTAATGCGTCACGGCGATCATCGGAAATAAGTAATTGTCGTTCAGCCTTGGCATCTGGATAACCCAATGAAATTGACATTAAAAAACGATCAAGTTGAGACTCCGGTAAAGGAAAAGTACCAATTTGTTCTGATGGATTCTGTGTCGCAATAACAAAAAATGGTTTAGGAAGCTCCCGTGTTTTACCGTCCAGAGTTACTTGTTGTTCTTCCATGGCTTCGAGTAAGGCGCTTTGTGTTTTGGGTGTGGCTCGATTAATTTCATCGGCTAATAGAACATTATTGAAAATAGGACCAGGGTGAAAGGCAAATTGGCTTTCGTTTTGCTCATAAATAGAAATTCCCAGTACATCTGCGGGTAACATGTCGCTGGTAAATTGAATGCGGCTAAACTGTAATCCAAGTAATTGAGCAAAGGTGTGAGCCAGGGTGGTCTTTCCAACACCGGGTAAATCTTCAATGAGAAGGTGTCCTTTCGCAAGAATACAGGTCAGCGCCAGGCGTAATTTGTGTTCTTTACCTAAAATGATGGTATTGGCAGAATTAATGATTTCTTTTAACTGGCTGCTGTGGCTTTTTATATTCATAGGCTCTTCTGGTTATTTACAATATATAGTGTAGATTGAGAGGGTCAAACTATGACCATTAATTACATAAATTGTTCGTATTCATATGCTTAGACTTAAATTTGTATTCCTCGTATTCAGTGCTATCACCGTATCAGCCTGCTCGTCTTTTGGCTATTACATGGACCTTATGGAAGGTCATTCTGAGCTTATGGAACAGAGAAAGCCGGTAAAAGAATTATTAGCAGAAAAAGAAATCAAACCTAAGTTACGCAAACTACTTAAAAAAAGCCAAGAAATACGTGATTTTGCAACTATTGAGCTCAATCTCCCGGAAAATGACAGTTATCGAATGTATGCTGATTTAAAGCGTCGATATGCGGTATGGAATGTGATCGCTGCGAAAGAATTCTCTATTCAACCTAAAAAATGGTGTTTTCTCTTTGTGGGTTGTTTGAGCTATCGAGGCTATTTTTCGAAAGAAGTGGCCACAGAATACGCTAATGAGTTGAAGGGCGAGGGTTATGACGTATATGTTGCCGGAGCGAATGCTTATTCAACATTAGGCTGGTTTGATGATCCGCTATTAAACACAATGATGTATAAATCTGAAGCGAGTCGAGCAGGGATTATTTTTCATGAGTTAGCCCATCAAGTTGTTTATATCGATGATGATTCTGCATTTAATGAAGCTTTTGCCACAACGGTAGAACAAGAAGGTATACGCCGCTGGTTAGAAAAAAATGGAGATGATGGTACGTATACTGAGTATTTGCTTAATAAAAAGCGGGATTCACAACTTAATCAGTTGCTCCAGGATACAAGAGATAGATTAAAGGTTTTGTACAAAACTGATCTGATTGAGGCTGTTAAAAGAAAAACGAAGAAACAAATATTTGTATCAATGAAGATGAAATACGATCAATTGAAAAAAAAATGGGGTGGATATAATGCGTTTGATAAGTGGATGAACCAGGATTTTAATAATTCGCATTTATTACTTATCGCAACATATCACGATTTAGTACCGATGTTTAAAGTAATGTTAAAGAAAGAAAATAATGATTTAAGTAAATTTTATGTTGCGGTAGAAAAACTTGGAAATGAGAATAGAGAAGAACGTAAAAGTATATTACAACAAATTGCAAAAATTCAGCCATGAAAAACAAAGTGTTTTCTCTAATGATTATGCTGTTTTTTTCATTTTCGGTGAAAGCTGAAGAACTTCGAATTGCGGTTGCGTCAAATTTTTATTCAACATTAAGTTTAATAAAGAATCAGTTTGAAAATGTTTATGATGACAGGATAATAATTATAAAGGGTTCAACAGGTAAATTATATGCACAAATAAAGCATGGTGCACCTTATGACATTTACATGGCTGCAGATATAAAAAGACCCTATTTATTAGAACAGCAACAATTAATCTTAAATAATAGCCGTTACACCTACGCTAGTGGTTTGCTTGCATTATGGTCTAAAAAATATAAACAGGATGTTTTAAATATATTAAAAAATAATAATTTTAATAAGCTCGCAATTGCTAACCCTAAAACAGCACCGTATGGCTTTGCTGCTATAGAAGTATTGGCTCGGTTAGAACTAATTAATAAAGTAAAAACAAAAATGGTTTACGGTGAAAATATTGCACAAACGTTTCAGTTTGTTCAATCGGGTAGTGCTGACTTAGGCTTCGTGGCATTATCATATGTAAAGCAAACTAATAATCAATATTGGCAAGTGCCTGAAAATTTATACACACCACTAAAACAGCAAATGGTGATCTTGAAGAATTCTAAAAAGAAAAAACTGGCAATTAAGTTTATGGAATTTATCAAGAGGGAAAATATAAAAGAAATGATCAAAAATCAGGGTTACACTATTTAATGCTGGAGTTAATTCAATTAGGTCCCATCCTTGTCACTTTAAAGCTGGCATTAGTGACGACGTTTATTTTATTGATCATCGGAACCCCCCTGGCATGGTGGCTTTCAAATACTCAAACAAAATATAAAACACCGATAGAAGCTATCGTTGCATTACCCCTCGTTTTACCTCCAACAGTATTGGGCTTTTATTTACTGGTTGCACTAAGTCCAGATGGCTTTGTTGGACAACTTTGGTCCTATATTAGTGATGATCCATTGACCTTTAGTTTTAGTGGTCTGGTTATTGGTTCGGTAATCTATTCATTACCTTTTGTGGTGCAGCCTTTACAGGCAAGTTTTGAAAGTATTGGTAAACCTATTCAACATGCCGCGGCAAGTCTTGGTGCAAGACCGATTGATATATTTTTCAGCGTGGTTTTGCCGTTATCTTATCGAGGTTTTTTTGTTGCTATTACGCTGGGTTTTGCACATACAGTGGGAGAGTTTGGTGTGGTCTTAATGATCGGTGGCAACATACCAGGAATAACCCAGGTATTATCAATTACGATATATGATCATGTTGAAGCGCTGGAATATTCTGCCGCACATATTTATTCAGCAGCATTGCTGCTTTTCTCGTTTGTCGTCTTATTAATTGCCTATACGGCTAACCGCAAAGTGAATATTCGTTTATGAATATTCAATTTAATTATAAAAAATCATTTGCTAACTTTGAATTAGATTGTGCTTTTTCAATGCCAGTAGTGGGCGTAACAATACTGTTTGGTCCATCCGGTTGTGGTAAATCCACATTATTGAATTGTATTGCTGGTTTAGAAAAAAGCGATGCTGCTTATGCCAAAGTCGGTAATGTGATTTTTGATGATAAAGTAAAGAATATTCATTTACCCGCTCATCAACGTAAAGTGGGTTATGTATTTCAGGATAGTCGCTTATTCCCTCATATGAATGTTATTGATAATTTACTTTATGGATATAAACGAGTAAAAAAATCAGAGCACGTTTTAGAAAAAGAAGAAATAATAAAAAAATTTACGTTAGAAAAATTATTAACTTTTTATCCACATCAACTTTCAGGCGGACAAAAACAGCGAGTGGCATTAGCCAGAGCGATTTTATCAAAGCCAAGCCTGTTAATCCTTGACGAGCCATTGTCTGCATTGGATTATGCTTCAAAACAAGAACTTTTACCGTACCTGCAAACAATGTGTAAAGAGTTTTCAATTCCAATTATTTATGTCAGTCATGATTTAAAAGAAGTGCTGCAACTGGGCGATAGTATTGTCTTAATGGAAAATGGCAGAGTTGTTGATAAAGGAGATTTAGTTGAACTTTGTGTAACACAACCTTTATTAACGGAACAAGAAGGTGCGAGCTTTATCCTTAAAGGTGAAGTATTGAAGGTAAATGAAGAAGAAAAAATATCAACCGTTAACTGTGAGGGATACGAACTGTATTTATCGGGAATGCTTTTAACAGAAAAACGACAAGCTCGCATTTTGGTGCATGCTAAAGATGTCAGTTTAACATTGGATAAAGCAGAGCACAGCAGCATATTAAATATATTGCCGGTTGAAGTAAGTAAAATTCATGAAGAACAAAAGGGCAAACATGTCATTGAATGCATATTGGGAAAGACAAAAATATTGTCTGTTATTAGTATCCGTTCTTTACATAAATTGAATATTAAACAGGGATTGAAGATGTTTGCACAATTCAAAGCGACCGCAATGGTCAAATAAGAAAATTATGCTAAAAATCTATAGGGTATTTTATTTTTGAATAATTATTAGTAATTTAAAACGCACCATTATTGAACATCTCCACTATATATCGCACCATTATTGAATATTCTTAGTGTTTAGAATATCTGCCGTTACTTAGCTTGATAGCTATCCCATTGATTCATATCGCTTATTTTTATGATAAAGAGGGTGATATAAGTGTGTGGCACAAATTTTGCTCACTAGTTAGCCAAAATGTTAAAAAGACACTTTACCTCGCAATAACGTAGTAAAATTGCCACATTAGAACAACCAAATTTATAAAAATTTATTTTAAAACTTTGATTACAACTTTAGATATAGAAAGAAGGTATATGAAATGAACGGAAATGCATCCCGCCTAAAAGCGGTTGAAAATATCACTAAGCAAGCAGCTAAGTCACTTGATAAAACAGAGTCTTTAGACGATATCTGGGCAACAGATGTTTTCAATTTAGCTAAAATGGAATCAACACTTTCTAAAGGTGCATTTGCAAGCATCAAAAAGACAGTCCAAACAGGTGATGCTTTAGATTTAGATACTGCTGAAGAAATTGCAGCAGCAATGAAAGATTGGGCATTAGCAAAAGGCGCTAAGTTCTTTTCACATATTTTCTATCCAATGACCAATGCGACAGCTGAAAAACACGACGCATTTATCGTGACGGATTTTGATGGTGATGCGATTTCAAAATTTGACGGCACATTATTAATTAAGGGCGAGCCAGATGGTTCATCTTTCCCAAATGGCGGTATTCGCGAAACTAATGCAGCGCGTGGTTATACAGCATGGGATCCAAGCAGCCCCGCTTATATTATGCATACAGAAAATGGCGCGATATTAATGATTCCATGCGTATTCGCATCATGGACTGGTGAAGCATTAGATAAAAAGATTCCATTACTTCGTTCAAATGCAGCAATGAACACAGCGGCTCAAAAAGTTCTTAACTTAATGGGTGAAGGTGAAATTGCTCCTTTAAATTCAAGTTGTGGTGCTGAGCAAGAATATTTCTTAGTTGATGAAAAGTTTGCAAACTCACGTCCAGATTTATTATTAGCTGGCCGTACTTTATTTGGTGCGGCTCCTGCTAAAGGCCAGGAATTTGACGATCACTATTTTGGTGCGATTCCATCGCGTGTACAAGTTTACATGCAAGATGCAGAAGATCGTTTATACCGTTTAGGAATCCCAGCTAAAACGCATCATAACGAAGTTGCTCCTGGTCAGTTTGAAATTGCACCATATTTTGAAGCAGCAAACGTGGCAGCGGATCACCAGCAATTGTTAATGACAGTTTTACAAAACACAGCAAAAGATCATGGTTTTATTTGTTTAATGCATGAAAAACCATTCGCTGGAATAAACGGTTCAGGTAAACACGTTAACTGGTCTGTTGGTAACTCAACGCAAGGTAACTTGCTTGACCCAGGCCACACACCAGAAGAAAACTTAAACTTCTTATTATTTTGTGGTGCAGTAATTCGTGGTGTTCATAAATATGGCCCATTACTTCGTGCCGTTATTGCTTCTGCAAGTAACGATCATCGTTTAGGTGCGAACGAAGCACCACCAGCGATTCTTTCTGTTTATTTAGGTGCGCAGTTAGAAGCAGTATTTGAAGATATCCAAAGTGGTAAATTAGCACCAACAGATGATGGTGGTGAAATGGATATAGGTTTATCACAAATCATGAACTTCAAACGTGATTCTGGTGACCGTAACAGAACATCTCCATTTGCTTTCACGGGAAACCGTTTTGAGTTCCGTGCAGTGGGTTCTTCACAATCTGTATCAGGTCCATTAATTGCGATGAACACAATGTTA
>JAUVGM010000272.1 GCA_030593785.1 Gammaproteobacteria bacterium
CGTTTATTCTTATTTTTAACTTATCGACACCAAAATCCTCAGGGGCAAGATGTACTTAAATGGGAACGCCCCTATTTTTTTACATTGATGATGTCGGCATTAGTTTGGGGTGTGGGTACAGCATTACTTAGCTACAATTTATCTTTTCTTTATCAAACTATTACCTATTTTATATTAATGGGTATGGCCGGATCTGCGCTCACTGTTTATTCTGCAATACGCTACTTCTCCATTTCAGCTGTCGGCATTATTTTACTACCTATTACTATTTTGTTTTTTTTAATAGAACGCCGTGCTGCTATAATGATGGCTACCCTTGGAGTTGTTTTTATAATTTCCGCGTTCAGATCTACTCGTGTTCTCTCTGAAACATTACATTATAGTTATATGCTGACGCACGCTCTTGGCAGAGCAAAAGAAGAAGCAGAAAAACTAGCCAGTATTGATATGCTAACAGGAATAAATAACCGACGAGCTTTTACTGAGTTAGCAAAAAATCAGGTTGAGTATTGTAAACGCCATGAACATCCTGTTTCGGCTATAGTTCTTGATGCAGATCACTTCAAAAATATTAATGATACTCATGGTCACGCTTCAGGTGATGCTGCATTACAACATCTGTCCCAAATACTCCAAAATTTAACGCGTGCCTCAGATGTTATTGGACGAATTGGTGGAGAAGAATTTGCAGTTTTATTAACAAGTACTAATGTTAATGACGCAATGCTTGTTGCTGAAAAATTAAAAAGCTGGATTGCCGATAATCCTGTCCATATAGAGGATGAATATTTTTCTATGACAGTTAGTATTGGTGTTGCCTCTGATGATAAGTATGATCTTGAACTGCTTTTAAACAATGCCGATAAAGCAATGTATGAGGCTAAACGTGCCGGCCGTAACCAGGTTGTTTGTTTTTAATTTTTAATGAAATACATGCCTGTTAAATAATAGATAAATGATGAAAGATACTTTACAACGATTCTTATTTGAAAACCTTGCCGTACGGGGTGAGTTGGTTCACCTTGATGCAACCTGGCAAGCCATTCTGGAACGTCACTCGTATCCAGCACCGGTACAAAAAGTATTAGGTGAGTTAATGTCAGCGGTAAGTTTACTGCTGGCAACACTTAAATTTAAAGGGCAGCTAATTGCACAAATTCAGGGTGATGGACCGGTAAGTTTATTGGTTGTTGAAGGAACCAGTGAAAAAACATTACGTGCAACCGTGACGTTAAAAAAAGATCAAAAAGATTTTTCTGATGAATCATTACAAGCTCTATTTGGTGAGGCAAGATTAGTCATTACGCTTGAGCCAAAACAAGGTGAACGTTATCAGGGCATTGTTGCGCTAAAAGGTGAAAACCTCGCTGCGGCGTTAACGGATTATTTACTTCGTTCCGAACAATTGGATACTGATCTTTGGTTAGTTGCAGACGATAAACAAGCTGCTGGACTACTGATTCAAAAATTACCCGATACGGAAAAAGTAAAATCAACCTCAAACATTCTCTCATTTGATGCATCTGAAGAAAATGTAGATTTAGATGGCTGGAATCGTATTCAACAATTGTCTTCAACCATTAAAGATGAAGAGTTGTTGCTGCTGAGTCCTGAAGAGATTATTCATCGTCTGTATCACGAAGAAGATGTGCGTATATTTGAGGCAGAATCTGTTTCATTTCGTTGTTCTTGTTCGCGAGACAGAGTAGGGAACATGTTACGTTCTTTAGGTATGGAAGAGGTGCATAATATTTTAAAAGAAGAAGAATCAATTGATGTTGTTTGTGAATTTTGTATGCAAAAGTATTCATTTGACGCCGTTGATGCAGAGCAAATCTTTGCCGCAGACATTCCCCACCAGGCACCTAAGTCAGAGCAATAAAGTCCATTCAAACTCTTACCATCCATTACTAATTAACCTTTGTAATAACGCAATTAAGTTTACTAAAGAAGCTTATGTGTTAGTTAATGTTAGCAGCCATATCGAAAATGGCACATTATTATTTGAAGTCTCCGATACCGATATCGGTATACAGGTGACTCACTCTCAAGGTTGAAAGTGAGTTAGGTGAAGGCAGTAAGTTAACTACAGGCAGGACATTCTGGATCTTTTTTAAGTTTTAAGGTTCGCCACTCCATATACAAGGCATCAAGGACTAATAGTTTCCCATCTAACGTTTCACCAATATCAAGTAGTATCTTAATCGCTTCGGTTGCTTGTACCGAACCGATGATGCCTACAACGGGAGATAAAACACCGTTGTTACTACAAGAGGCATCGAGTTCACCTTCATCTTTATATAAGCAGCGGTAACATGGACTGGAGGGCGTTTTATTAAAGACGCTTACCTGACCTTCCATGCGAATAGCGGCACCGGAAATAAGTGGTGTACAATTTTTTACACATTCAGCATTTAGTGAAAAACGGCTACTAAAATTATCGGTACCATCAATGACAACATCGGCAGCAACAACTTCATCTGCAAGTTCATTTTCATTTAGCCTTTTAGCAAATGTTGTTATTTTGGTTTCAGGATTTAAATTTTGAATCGTTTGTTTTGCCGATTCAACTTTGCTTAATCCGATATCGTTTGTACTATGAATAATTTGGCGTTGTAAGTTTGAGAGTTCAACAATATCATCATCAACAAGGACAAGATGACTAATACCTGCAGCGGCAAGATACATGGCAACTGGAGAACCAAGCCCACCCAAGCCAATAATTAATACTCGAGAGGCAAGTAGTTTTTCCTGACCTTGCACATCAATCTGCGGCAGCATAATTTGCCGGCTATAGCGTAAGAGTTGATCGTCATTCATGGAGTGAAGGGTAAAGATAAATGCGTAAAGATGGAAGAGCTAACTGTCATTGTGAGGAATGAAATGACGCGGCAACTGCTCCTGCGTTGCTCTACCTCCTGCTTCCTTGCAGTCGTCGCAATGACGCGGCGCGAATGAATTATAGGTAATCACGCCAGTGGTCAGGTCGTGTGTCTCTACAACCATGAGGAAGTTGTTGATAGCGGTTAATAAAAACTTCACGAGTGCAATTTGATTGACCTTTAGGACAGCCCATATTGGCGCGTTCTGTTTCTTCAGTATAACAATAGAGGGCGCGCTTAAGTTTTATCAGTAAATTATTATCCAGATGGAAGCCAACTGTTGCTAACAACTCCTCTATATCAACTAAAGTAAAATAGCGCAGGTCGTAACGGATAATGAGGTGTGTTTCAGAGAGAGCATCAGCTAAAAGAACGCCATCAAGATCAACAAGCATCTGGCTTGCTGTCAGAGCTTGATTTTCATCGTCATGTAATGGGTTAAACATGACGTCACGCTGTTTAGTGAAGTTGGTCATCGCTTCCTCCTATACTTTAATCCTAACCTTAATAAGAGCAGGGTCAATAGAAAAAGGGAGTTTATGTGATTTAAATCTTTTATATAAGAGTATTATGAATTACTGAATATAACCTATTGCAACGCGGGGATTGTCATTGTCATCTTTAAAGTCACTTACTTTTGCGAAGTTCGAGGCTTTTAGTAAATTACAAACCTCATCTGCCTGGTCATAACCGTGCTCAATGAGCAAAGCTCCCTGTGTTTTAAGATGTTCCTGACTATCTTTTATAATCCTGCGTATATCATTAAGCCCATCTGCTCCAGAGGCAAGAGCAGAAAGTGGTTCAAAGCGAACATCGCCCTGTTTGAGATGTGGATCGCTCTCTTTTATATAAGGTGGGTTGCTGACGATCATATCGAACTGTTTATTTTCAAGCTTTGCAAACCAGTCACTTTGAATAAACTCAATATTTGAAATCTGATTTTTGATGGCATTTTGTT
>JAUVGM010000276.1 GCA_030593785.1 Gammaproteobacteria bacterium
ACCATGTGGGTGATGGGCCAGTAAGAATAGGTTTCAACAAAACCGTACTCTCCACTATAGGGTAAGTTATTTTTTTCCATCCCCATTTTAATAGCTTTACCGAAATCATAGTTGCCCCAGTAAGCATCCTTGTCGTCGCCCCATAGATGCATGTAAACCAGTGTGTTGTTGCCTTTGTCATAAGGTTGAAAAGTATGCATCTGCTTAAAAGGCCATATACGCGAATTTGCATCATTAGCCGAACCGGTGAAACGATTAATATCCACGGGGCCACTGGAAGGATCAAACTTTGTGTCGATGGTGGTGTAAATCATCTGGCCATCAAACCAACCATAATGGGGTACCAGGTTTTCACCATATTTAAAGCTACCCTTTATTGATTTATAAGTGGCGCGATGTTTCCCATTGCCCTGAGTGTAGTTTTTTTCCTTGTAACCTTCACCATTTTTAGTTTTGCCAGCAGTGCGCCAGTTCCAGTCAACTTTAGTGGCGACACCACCACGGGCAATAGTTGGAATGTGGCAAGTTTGGCAGGCAACCCTATCCACATGATTATTAAGTTTGATGTTAGCCAAACTCGTAATGGGATGTGGTGAGGCACTGTGGCACGATTCACAAGTCGCAACGTCGCGGCGTTGCCCGGGTTTACCTGTGCCTTCAGTATCTTTGGCGATCACATCATAGCGGCTACCTGTCCATACATGCTTTTTAGTGACATGGCATTTGGTGCAGGGAAAGTTAGCGCCTGCCTCATTCATATGTACATCCAGTTTTTTATCCGGATGGATAAGTGAGGAATCCAGATCACCATGTTTTACACCATCACCGCCACCACCATAAAAATGGCAACCGCCACAATTTTCACGAGCGGGCAACCCAACATTCTGGGCCACCTTGGTCCACTGGATCGGCTGCTTACCTTCAAACATTATCGAGCAAGCTTTGTTGCCTTTACTGGGAGGTGTTTTGTAGTAGGTACCTGTACGGTCATGACAGACCACGCAATCAATATTGTTCTCATTGGTAAAATCAAATGTTTCATCCTTCCAACCATAACCGGCATGACACTGCGCACACATGCCTTCATTACCACGAGCGTTTGTACAGAAAGTATTGACGAGATGTTTCTTACCCAGAAGCTGGCCTGTTTTCTTGTTCTTGTAAGTCCAGGTCCAATGAATATTTTTCATAAATTGATGACCTGCCTCGGTATGACACTTTAGACAGGCTTTAGTAACCTCAGGGCCACCACTTGGAAAGGACACTTTTAGTTCTTCAAATTTGGTGTGGTCAGCGGTGGAATTGGAATCTGTTCGCTTAGTAGGTTGTTCCACTACCTTGTCCAAACGAAAGTTCATGTCTGTATCTGTTTTCTGAGTAGATTGAACCGAAGCTTGTGTGATGGATATTATGGAAAACAGCAATAAACCGACGAGCAAGCTCAATACTTTTTGTGATGAAATATGTTGACTGATGATGAACATGATTTTTTTCTCACTACAACGCACAACAAGTTCTTATCAGACTAACGCCAACTTAATAGTTTGTCCACTGAATACCTTAGCCTTTTCTGGAGTGAGAAATTTATTCTAAAAAGAAAATGTTTCGTAGCGACTTATCTTTACCGCATTATCCCACCACTGAGATGATAACCCAGCTTTCATTTTTAAGTGATTTAAAAATTCTTCGGGCTCAGGTAATTGCTCCCATACACTTGGTAAAAAAGTACCACGATTAAAACCAGACTCAAGAATTAAACCATCAATATTTGGGCGAATTTGACTGAGTAAGTCTTCTTCGCTATCGAACGACATTAACTCCGATTTACCCAGTACAGAAATTTCAATATCTAATTGCTCAAACTCATCATCTTGTAATGCTGGAAATCGAGGGTCTTGAAATGCTGCTGAATAAGCATGTTCTGCAATGTCATTAATCAATGGTTGATAAGCTTCCAGGGCACCAATACAACCGCGTAATGTTCCATTTTTATGTAAGGTTACAAAGGTGGCGAGGTTTTGCTGTAAGTCACTGGAATAATCAGTTGTGATAACCTGTAGCGCTTTACCTTTTTGTAAACCATGCTTGATAGATTGATGGGCTATTTGAAGACAGATTTTCTGATCTTCAGTTGTTAATTTAATGGATGACATAAGCACCATAGCCCACAACACGATTTTTATCGCCAGCAGTATCACCTGAATTTCTTAAGTCGAGAATATCAACCTCAAGTTTCATTTCTTCAGCAACCGTTAACATTCCTTTTAAACCATTACGGCCGCAAGCGTCATCATAACTAATAAGATCAGGTTTTAAGTTTGCAATGGCATCACTGGTAAGTCGATCAATTCGTTTTGCTTCATCATATTCGTGGTAATGACTAAGGTCAGTACTAATAACAATTAAGGTATGTTCGTCACCCCATAATCTTTTAATGACTTCAGCAACGTCATGGCGTTCTGCTTCACCTACAACTATTGGTATAAGAGAAAAGTCACCTAGTATTTCCTGTAAAAAAGGTAATTGCACTTCCAAACTGTGTTCTTCTCGATGCGCCTGATCAGAAGCAATTACCTGGGGAAGACCAGCTAATAGTTGAATACCTTGTTGATCAATGGGGATGCTTCCAAGTGGCGTTTTAAAAAAATCAGATTCAGGAACAGCCAAACCACTAAAAGCAACACGATGGGATGGGCCAAGTAAAACAACCCTGTTTATTTTATCTTTAATCGGAATAATTTGTTTGTAAGCAGAAGCCGCTATCGGGCCAGAGTAAATATATCCCGCATGTGGGACAACAATGGCTTTAGGTACAATATCCCGACCATAATTAGCCTCATCCAGATATTGCTGAATATCTTTTTCCAGAGTTTGTCTATCCGCAGGATAAAACATCCCTGCTACAGCAGGTTGCCGGACCTGACTCATATCAAACACTCCTTATAATATAACGATTCCATTACAAACCTCATTTTATGTTCTATTATAATAATAGGGTTATATTTCAGACTTGCAATATTGAAATCGACTTCTTTTGCCTTTATGTAGGTTATATAAGTAATATTTAGTGGGTACTTCAATGTCTGATTCATCTATTGTTAAAACAAAATACTGGCATCTGCTGGAAGATGGTCGTGTTCAATGCGATTTGTGTCCGCGTGAATGTAAATTACATGAAGGTCAACAAGGTCTGTGTTTTGTGCGCGCTAATCAAAATAATGAAATAGTATTAACCACTTACGGACGTTCAAGTGGTTTTTGTATTGATCCAATTGAAAAGAAACCCTTAAATCACTTTCTACCTGGTACTCCTGTTTTCTCATTCGGAACAGCGGGTTGTAACCTGGCCTGCAAATTTTGTCAGAACTGGGATATTAGTAAATCACGTGAAATGGACACCCTGGCCGATGCGGCCAGCCCGGAAATGATCGCGAAAGTTGCCGCAGAGTATGATTGTAAAAGTGTTGCCTTTACCTATAACGATCCTGTCATTTTTCACGAATATGCCATTGATGTTGCAAAAGCCTGCCGAGAAAAAGACATTAAAACAGTCGCCGTAACGGCTGGCTACATTAGCCCTGAGCCTCGTGTAGAATTTTTCGAATACATGGATGCGGCTAATGTTGACTTAAAAGCATTCACCGAACGCTTTTATCATAAGATTACCGGCGCTCATCTTGAACCAATTTTAGATACATTAAAATACATAAAACATGAAACAAATTGCTGGCTAGAAACCACTACCCTAATTATCCCT
>JAUVGM010000180.1 GCA_030593785.1 Gammaproteobacteria bacterium
GCCATGTCGTTATAATTATTCAATATTAATACGGCAAACTCATCTCCACCTAAACGTGCCAAGCTACCTTTTGAGCCTAAAGAACTTGTTAAACGTTTACTTACTTCTTTAAGTAATAAATCTCCTTCTTCATGGCCAAGCGCTTCATTTAGCTCCTGAAAATGATCAATATCAATAAGCATAATGGTGACGTATAAATTTTGTTCACTGGCGATATTAATTTCTTGCTGCAAACGATCGCGGAACAACAAGCGATTCGGTAAACCGGTGAGTTGGTCATACAGAGTAAGATGTTCCAGTTCGTGATTCACTGAAACTAACCGTTTATTTAAACTTTTTAATTCTGCCTGATATTCTTCAGAGACACGTTTAGCCTCTTCAATTTTTTCCATTGCCATCGCATTTTCTATTGCAATAGCAACTTGCCCGGCAAAGAGTTCCAGTAAATGAAAATCATTTTCAGTAAACTCACCACCGCCTATTTTATTGATTCCTGCCAACCCACCAAGAAAACTTTCACGTCCCATTAGCGGGACCATAATTAAAGTGCCTGCTTCATTTTCCCATGCGTTGCGTTCTTCTTCAGAAAGCTCATTAAGCATTCCTTTCCACCAGGCTTTACGGTTACGCCATACCCACCCACAAACGCCAAAATCCAGTGGTAAAGTTTCACCTATAATTTCATCAACATTTTCGCCATCGCCAGCACAATAGGTATATTCAGTAAATTCTTTATTTAGAATAGGAATTAGTAACGTTTCAGAATTGATCAGTTCCCTGGCACGCCTGGCGATAATTTCGAATACCTTATCGAGCTCGAGCTGGCTACCAATTGCCTGAGTTGTTTCAGTCAGCAGTTGAATTTCGTATTCACGTTGCTTCAACTCTTGCTCGAGCTTATCAATACGTTCTTCTTGACCGGTTTGATCCATTAAAACTTTCCCTTGGGGGTTAAGTATGAAGGCTTAATGTATTATATGACTCAACGGGATAACTCCAATAAAATCAATGACTAGAGTATAGACGTTAAAAAGATTATCAGCAAAATTTTATACACAGATTGTAAGTGTTAAACAACTGATATTTACAATATAGGGCGTGTTTAAATATTGTTCAAAGATGGAATGTTAATTTACGTTTCCTGACTACGGGTAATCAGCAATCTATATTGGTATAAGCCCTCTGTTACTTTCTTTTACGACCCGCTCTGAAATAATCAGTATTGTCATAATAGGATTCATTCACATTATCATTGTCCCAGCCAGGTAATCCGAGTAACGGAAAGGGAGATAAGTCTTTTGGTTTTTTATAAGGCTCCCCCTTGCTAAATAACGCAGCCAATTGATTATCAATATAATCAAGCTGTTGTTGATTTGTTTGATGCAATATATTTTCGTTAACAGAAAGTAAAATACAGTTTGCAGTCATACCGACATAAGGTGATAAACCCTTCTCATATAAAGCGTGTCCAAAAGTTACCAGTTTTAATTTTGTCTTGAGTTCACCGCGTCGATGCCAGAATAATTCCTTCCATTTAAAATCACGGATTAGTTGCAGCATTGAATCATCACTACATAAAATAACCGCACCACCTTCATCGAACAAAGACAACATATTCTCAATCGGTGAGCGTCTACCTAAGTCAGTCTCACTTTCAATACGCACTTGCGCAGCAGGAATATGAATAGCATTTATAGTCGCTTTGGTTTTAGGGAACATAAACCAGGTAAGAAATTGAAAAAAGTCATGCCAGTTTTCAGTACGCGTTTGTATTTCACCACTTAAAAAGATGCGTGGTGCGTAGTGCTCACTAAAATGTCCAGGTTTACCATCCTGTTCAACAATTTTTAACGCCTTTCCATTTTGTGTAAGGATAGGTTTAGGTAGCGCAGAAAGAACTGCCTGATAATCAGCAAGCACAGGCCAGTCGTCTTTAAACTGTGAGAAGTTTTCAGCCCAAAATTTTAGTGGAGAAAAAATGGGTGAAAAGGAAACAAAGTCTGCATCCCATTTTTGATTTAAATCAATATTGTGCGAAAACATGTTATAGGAAAATGCCTGAGTTTAAATATAATACAAGATAGTTCATAAAGATTGCCGCGCCTTGCTCGGTAACTGCTCCTGCTTTACCCTACCTCCTGCGTCCATGCAGTCGTCGCAATGACAACTAGTTCTTAAGGCGCAAGACGTTCATTGATCCACTCACCGAAATCATTTTTCGAATACATAAAACGATCATGTAAACGACTATCTCGTGCTTGCCAAAATTCAATCGTTTTAGGCTCTATACGATACCCCCCCCAAAAAGAAGGTAAAGGAATTTCACCATTTACAAACTTGTTCTTCATTTCATCGAACATTGCGTCAAGCAGTGCACGGTTTTTAACAACCTTACTTTGATGCGAAGCCCATGCGCCAATCTGGCTACCACGTGGACGTGAAAGAAAATATTTAAGTGATTCAGCAGTTGGTATTTTTTCTGCTGTACCTGTAATTTTTACTTGTCGCCCCATTGAATGCCATGGGAATAACAAACTCACTTTATTATTGGCTTCAATGTGCTGTGCTTTACGACTAGAATAATTGGTGAAAAAAACAAAACCGTTTTGATCATATGATTTGAGTAATACCGTACGCTGCAACGGTTGCCCTTCTGTATCAACCGTTGCCAATATCATAGCGCTTGTTTCAGAAAGATCTGTTGAGCATATTTCAGCATACCAACTTTCAAATTGTTTAATGGGATCAGCATGTAAGCTTGAACTTTCTAAGCCTTCTGCCATTAATTTATCGCGCAGCTGAGAAGTTTTTAATGATGCGTCATACATAGTATTTATTTTTGCGGCATGAGTGGATTACAGTTATTAATAACCACTTTCCCCTGCAACATATTTCCTTTTGAATATTCGGTAAAATAACATTTATTTGTTTTAGGATCGTAATTTTCAATCCAAAGGTTTTCATCTTTCCAGGTTGAACCAATATGACGTTGCCCGTCAGGTACAGATAATGACATTACACCACCGTATTTTTTGACGAAAATTTGTTGAAAGTGAAAATAATACGCACCCCAACCAATAATAAAAACAGTGCCGGCTGCAATAAAAGCATATTTCCATTGATCAATTTTATGTCCAATAAAAACCAATAATGCGATTATTAAGGCAAATACGGTTATCCAGTATAAATAAGTAATCACAATACTCTCCTATGAATCAGTACAGCAAAATTATAAAGAGTATTTTAAAGCAATACTATTCTGTTAAACTAGTCTTTTATGCCCCAAAGGCAAAAGCATACCTCGAAAAACACCTATGTCTTCAACATCAATCATTTTAAGCACACTTAATGCACGTTACATTCATGCATCACTAGGTTTGCGCTATCTACTCGCTAATATGGGGGAGTTGCGTTCACAAACCCGCCTGATTGAATTTATTATAAATAGCCGTCCTATTGATATTGTCGAAACCTTATTAGCGGATAAACCTAAAATTATTGGCTTAGGTGTCTACATATGGAATGCAGAAGAAACCCTGCAAGTGGTAAAACTATTAAAAAAAGTATCTCCAGAAACGATTATTATATTGGGTGGACCTGAAGTTACTTATGAAGTTGAACAGCAGGAAATTACCGGCCTGGTGGATTACGTTATAACCGGGCAAGCAGATATTGAGTTTCGTAAAACCTGCCTAAGCATATTAAATAATTTAAAACCACTACACAAAATAATCAAATCACAGCAATTCAAGTTAAGTGAAATTAAACTACCTTACGATGAATATACTGATGAAGACATTAAAAATCGGGTTATGTATGTTGAAGCCTCACGTGGGTGCCCTTTCAAATGTGAGTTCTGCTTATCCTCGTTAGATAAAACAGTTTATCCCTTTGAGCTCACTTTATTTCTTGGTGAGATGCAAAAACTCTATGACCGAGGTGTTCGCAGTTTTAAATTTATAGATCGCACCTTTAACCTGAAAGTTGCTACTAGCATAAAAATAATGGAATTCTTCTTATCTAAAATGGAAACAGATAAGGTCTATTTACATTTTGAGCTTATCCCTGACCACTTACCCGAAAAACTAAAAGCAGTCATGCAACGTTTTCCTGAAGACAGCTTACAGTTTGAAATTGGTATCCAAAGTTTAAATCCAGATATACAGGACATTATCAGCCGTAAACAGGATAACGAGAAAGTAGAAAGTAATATGAGCTGGATCCGCAATAACACCTCCGCACATATTCATGCAGACCTCATTATTGGTTTACCGGGAGAAACCTTAACAAGCTTTGCAACAGGCTTTAATGAATTAGTCGCAATGAATCCGCATGAAATACAGGTTGGTGTACTTAAACGTTTACGTGGCACGCCCATTATTCGTCATTCCGATGGATATGATATGCGCTACAGCCCTACTGCACCGTATGAAATCCTTAGTAATAACATTATTGATTTTAGTACTATGCAAACACTAAAGCGTTTTGCACGGTATTGGGACATGATAGCGAACTCGGGGCGTTTCAAACATACAAAAACGTTTTTGCTAGGTAATAAACCTTTTGAAAACTTTTTAGCAGTAAGCAATTGGATTCATGCCGAGACAGAACAAACACATCATATTGCCTTGCCCCGCTTATTCGTTTTGCTTAAAAAAGCAATGGTAGAAATTTTACATTTAAACGAAGAACAAACGAATGAATATTTGCTTAAAGATTTTGCAGACTCCGGAATTAAAGGGCAACCAAAGTTTGTACTTCAGGCTAAGGAGAATATTAAAGTTTTTAAACGTCGTTCAGAATCACGACAGCAACGTCACAAAACAAATATTTAAATAAGCTTTCAACGGTCGTTGAATTTTGAATCCGGCATTTCTTTTATATAGAGATCTTGTTTGCTATATGGGATCTCAATTCCTTCAGCATTAAAACATTTATAAATTGCTGTATTAAGAATATCCAGAACTCGGCCACGAATTTCAGGTGTCTCTACCCAGCATAAAAGATCAATATCTAAACTTGAATCACCAAAGGCTCGAAACCTTACCCTGGGTTCAGGAACTTCACACACTTCGTTTTCATTTATCGCAATTGATAGTAAAAGCTGTTTAACCTGATCAATATCAGAACCATAAGCTACACCAATTTTTATTCTCAAACGATATTTTTCATATGGACCACCCGATTCGTTACTAATTCTCGTATTACCCATTACAGCATTTGGAATGGTAATTTCTACATCACCACGAGTTAATAGGCGAGTGCTACGAATGCCGATGTGAGTTACTTTTCCACGTTCACCGCTGTCTAGTACAACATAATCACCAATTTTATACGGTGAATCTGCCAATATGAATACACCTGCAAAAAGATTAGCCAACGTATCTTTAGCTGCAAAACCAACAGCAATACCGATGATACCTGCAGAAGCAAGCCACGCAGTCATATCGATCTTCCATGAGATAAAGACCAAATAAACAGCAATTACAAAAACGAAAATATATACAAGATTCTGAAATAAGGGTTTAGTTTGAACACTGATAAAGGAATGTTTGTCAGTATTACGACTTATCTCATCTAAGATAACTACAGTTAACCTTATTACAAATACACTCCACAGAATAATCAGAATAGACGCAACCAGT
>JAUVGM010000163.1 GCA_030593785.1 Gammaproteobacteria bacterium
ATCCCTTACTTATTCGGTGCTATGGCGATGGAAGCAGTAGGTCGTGCAGCGGGCGATATCGTAGAGGAAGTACGTCGTCAGTTTAGAGAGAAGCCAGGTATTATGGATTACTCTGAAAAGCCTGATTACACTAAAGCGGTAGACTTATTAACTAAAGCAGCAATTAAAGAAATGATGATTCCTTCTTTATTACCTGTTGCAGTGCCAATTATTGTTGGTCTGACTTTAGGTGCTGAAGCTTTAGGTGGTGTTCTGATTGGTACTATCGTTACTGGTATATTCGTTGCTATCTCAATGACCACAGGTGGTGGCGCATGGGATAACGCGAAGAAATATATCGAAGATGGCCACCATGGTGGTAAAGGTTCCGATGCACATAAAGCAGCGGTAACGGGTGACACTGTAGGTGATCCATATAAAGATACAGCGGGTCCAGCAATTAACCCACTGATTAAGATTATAAATATCGTGGCATTATTAATCGTGCCATTACTTTAAAAAGTAATCTTAAGTAAATAACAAAGGGGCTTTTTAGCCCCTTTGTTTTTTCTATGTTTTGTGAAGTCATTCAAGATTATTGTATACACAAAGGCATATAATACCTGCGACTTTATAGAAACACGAAATACTTAGATAAATAAAATACGACATAATAATAAATCATAATCCTCACTATTTGTTTTTCTACTTTTGTAACTAATCAAGTAACTCCTCCCTTTAATGCAAGTGATTTTTGGAGAAATATTATGAGTGATAAAAACTCATCTGATAAAAAAAGTTCCCCCGCAAAAGATAAAAGCACACAAGCAATTATGGAGTTGAAAGAAGGCTTTATTGCCTTACAACAACAAAATGAAGCACGCATGAGTGTTCAGGAAGATAAGCTGGCAGAACTCTATAAAGGATTGGAAAGCGCTTTTAGCAAAATCCATCAGGATTCCGGAAATAGAAGTGTGCAAAGTGATTCATCATTTGATCAACTCTCCAGCACCATTATTCGTACCAGCGAAGAGATGCGTAAAGAATATGAAGAAATGGAGAAGCTGCAAGACAAGCGTATTAAAGCAGAAAGCCAGCAGTATTCTCATAGCATAACCCGAACAAAGATCATCGCTTATCCTGCAATCATTCTTGCCTTTGCAGGATTTATACATATGTTTTATACCGTTAATGTTATGGAAAAAGCAATGACAAGAATGTCGCATGATATGACCAGCATGCGTAAAGACATGAGTATGTTAAGTGTCAGTGTGGCCGGAATGAGACAGGATATTAATATTATGACGCACAATGTCGCACCAGCAATGAATGGCATGCGTCAAATGATGCCCTGGGCTCCGTAAATTTGATTTATTAAAAAATCTAATTACTCTTCATGCTTTTTAGTTAGTTTATATTTTACAAAAACACCCATGAATGTAATTGCTGAAAGTAAAATTAATGGGCCATATGTTGAGATATGCAGCAGGTCTTCTATTGATGCATTTGTTGTTGCGTTATAAATTACTTTAGAATAAATATACGATTTAAGCCCAACCCCCAGGAAAGCGGCAGGGATAAAGTGACTTAACTTTACGTTTAATATACCAGAACTGTAATTTACTAAAGAATGAGGGAACGCGGGAAATACTCTTAAGGCGAACAATGCGAAAAAATTATCCTGATGGTGTAATAATTTATAAGCATGTGAACATTCAATTCGTTTAACCCACTCATCGGTAAGTCTCTTTGAAAAAATATATGCCGTAATACCACCAAGCGTTGCACCTGCGGCAAGTATAAAGGTGGACATTAACGGAGGATATAGCGGAGCCACAATCCAAAGAAAAATTGAACCGGCCAGAGCAAAAGTAAACATGACCGTTTGCAATAAAATCAAGACAACAACCAACCACCAATGATCAGCATATTCTCTTGCAACTAAAAGCATCTTCTCAGCGTCAAGTAATCCCGCAACTTGCAAAAATATCCCCACAGCAATTAATGCAATAATGACAAGTAGATTTTTAACGTAGCCTTTAATCATTTTTTTTCTTTTATAAAAACATAACAATAACTTACAATACACCATATAAAGAACCAGTGAAATAACATGAGATAATAATATGAATGGTTTTGCACAATTAAAACTGTGGGCCCGCTATACCCGACTGACAGCGATATTAATTGCACTTAGTGTGACCGTTGCTGTGCTTTCCCAGTTTGGTAGCGACTATCAATTCCTTCATTTTTTATTTATATCTGAATACCGTCAGGGCCTATCTGAAATTTCAGAAGGACAACTATGGCGCTTATTCACTCCAATTCTTATTCATTTTGGTATTATTCATATCGCATTTAATATGATATGGCTTTATCAACTAGGTAGTGCCATAGAACAAAGACAAAGCATTAAACGTATGGCTATGCTCGTCGTTGTGACCTCATTGTTATCTAATCTTGCGCAATATTTTTGGAGTGGACCCAGTTTTGGTGGTATGTCGGGCGTTGTTTATGGATTACTTGCTTATATCTGGGTACAAGGGAAATATAACCCACGTGCGGGGTTAGGATTAGAACATAACATCGCCATCATGATGCTAATATGGTTCGTTATTTGTTGGATGGGTCTAGTTGGTAATATTGCAAATATGGCTCATACCGTTGGGCTCGTTAGTGGCGCTGTTTTAGGACTGTTTTATTCACCACGTATTTGGAGGGGATATTAATTAGATTTAATATTGAATTTTACTTACCAAATCTGATTATTCGTCTAACAAACTGCGAATTCGTTTTAACACTAACTGCATCTTGTAAGGTTTATGAAGCAAGTTTTCATGTAAACTTTTATCTTTTATAGCCATATGACTATCATCTGTAAAACCACTTGCCATTTGAATCTTAATATCTGGATATTTTTCTTGTACAATGGATGCCAACTGATACCCATCCATTTCAGGCATAATCACATCGGAGAACATTAAGTCGATAGATTCTTTTTCCATTATTTTCAAAGCTTGATCCGCTCTTTCTGCAGATAATACGTTATAGCCCTTTTCACTTAGCAATTCAGACAAAAAGTTAAGTAACGCCGGTTCATCATCAACTACCAATATCGTTTCATTTCCACTTGCATGGTTTGTGCTATTTTCTTCTGTGATTATATTTTCATTATCACCAATATAACGTGGAAAATAGAATGTAAATTGTGTTCCATAATCTGGTTTGGAATCAACCTTCATTCTTCCTGCGCTTCGTTCAACAAAACCATATACCTGACTTAAACCTAAACCAGTGCCCTTTTCTCCTTTAGTTGAATAAAAAGGTTCAAATATTTTTTCTTTGATATCATCATCCATACCACAACCCGTATCAGTGATGCTAAGTAAGACATAATCTCCCGGGCTTAAATCCAGATTCTGAACATCAACTTCATCAAGTTCTGCATTTTCAGTCTGAATGGTTATTTGACCATTCCCTTCTATTGCATGCATAGAATTAATGCACAGATTAAGGATAGCATCTTCCAAATCATTTCCATTAAGCCAGACCATCCATAATGTCTTATCTAAATCGAAGACAAGTTTAATTCGAGCAGTCAGTGTTTTATTCAACATATCCTGTTCATCCAACAACAAATCGTTGATATTAATACTATTTGCTTCGGACATTTCTTTACTTGAAAAAGCAAGTAATTTGTTAGTTAACTTAGCTCCTCGTTTTCCTGCTTGTTGTATTTGATGGGTATATTCTTTAAGTGATTTTTGATCTTTTAACTTAATATCCAGCAATTCTGCATAACCAAGAATAATTCCAAGTAGATTATTAAAGTCATGCGCAATCCCACCAGTAAGTTTACCCAGCGCATTCATTTTCTGTGTCTGACGGATTTGATCTTCTTGTTCTCTTAATTTTGTTAAATCCTGACACGAGGCAATAAAACGTCGCTGCTCTCCCCTCTTAAACGGCAACTCAGCAACAGATACAAAAACAGGAAATATTTTTTTATCTTTAGTTCGACCAGTGATTTCCCTGTTAAGCTTAGTAAATTCTAATTCTCTTTTTTTATCATGATGCTGGAGATACTTGTCATGTCGACTAGCAACTGAATCGGGCATTAACTGATTCACTGTTTGACCAATGATTTCATTACTAGCATAACCAAATAATTTTTCAGCAGCCTTATTGAAGGTAAGTATCTTACCTGTCTCATCAATTGTTAATACAGCACTAACCATAGAATTGAGCATTTCCCGCTGCTCTTTTTCCTTCAATATAAGTTCCTGCTGGGCCTCTTTTTCAGCTGTAATGTCCCAGAAAATCCCCAGCACTCCAGTTAACTCACCAGCATTGTTATAAACGGGAGTCTTAATGGTATGAATAAATATTTCCTTTCCATTTTCGACAAAACTTTCAATAAAGTCATGTGTTTCCCCGGATGTTATAATCATCTTGTCACCATCCTGATAATTTTTTGCATTAGCCGGATGAAAATCAAAATCATTTTTACCAATGATATCTTCTGGCTTAATCGCAAGGCTATCTGCATATCTTTGATTACAAGAAAGATAAACCGAGTTGGTATCTTTCAAAAAAACATTCATAGGTAACTTGTCAATAAGTGTTCTATATTTATTTTCACTATCAGCAAGGGCCAGGTTTACTTTTTTAATACCACGAACATAAAATAATAAACCAATCGTTAGCACCAGGAATATAGAGAGTAAAACAGCACTTATTGTAATTGCAAAAACAGTTTTCTTGCTGTAGCCAGAAAATAAATGTTTACCAAACCACTTATTATAAATCCTCTTATACTCCCCGCTTTCCTTAACGGCATTAATACCACTGTTAAGCTTTTCAAGAAGTTTCTTATTTCCCTTCTTAACCGTCATCGACCAACTCAATACCCGTAACGGCTTTCCCGTTACTTTTAATTTATCTGCCAGTTTTAATTGCTGACTTAGGTATTGAACAATCTGCTCAGGATAAATAAAGGCATCAACCTTTCCATTGATCAAAGCAAGTAATCCTTCAACGGGGGTACTAACCAGGTAACACTGAATCTCTTTAAATTCCTGTAAATAAATATGAGTGATATGCTGATTAACACAGGCAACCTTTTTACCTTTCAGGGACGAAATATCCTGAATATCATATTGCCAATTTAGTACAAAGATCGATTCGGGCATTTCGAGGATAGGTACGGTAAAATCCAGGTAGGACTCACGCTCAGGTGTATAACCAGTATCATGGATCAGATCTGCAGTCCCATCATCCAGCCATTTAAGAACATTTGACCAATTTCCACTATGTATGTGTTGCACTTCGAGTCCAAGTGACTTAGCAACAGCAGTAGATAGATCCCGGCCAAAACCGGTCAAAAGACCACTGTCGTCCAGCATATTAATTGGAGGGAAATTATTGGATGAGGCTACCACCAGCTTATGACTATTGCCGGAGCTATTACGACCTTCTAATTCATTGGCATGAAGAGTGGAAGGTAAAAGAACAACATAGAAAAAATAAAATAAAATAGAATAAAAAGTATTTTTTGGAATAAAAGTTTTGTACGAAATTGTAGTGAAGATATTAAATAATAACCTATTAATCATTTTCTACTTTTCCCTCATCAAGCAATTCTCTTACCCGCAACAATACCTGCTCTGAGGTATAGGGTTTATGTAGCCGTTGCTGATGCAAGTTGTCATTCGTTAAACTCAAATTGAGGTTATCACTAAATCCACTGACCATCTGAATTTTTATTTTAGGGTAAAGTTTCTCTACTTCAGTTGCTAATTGATAACCATCCTTACCTGGCATAATGACATCGCTAAACATCAAATCTACAGAATTGCTTTGAAGTATTTCCAGTGCCTGATCAGCATTTTCAGCACAAAGCACTGTATAGCCAGAAGCCATTAGAATTTCCTCAGCAAACTCAAGTAATGCAACTTCGTCATCAACCACCAGAATAGTCTCATCGCCAGAAGGTAAATCTATTGACTCAGCCGGAGATACTTCTAACTGTT
>JAUVGM010000338.1 GCA_030593785.1 Gammaproteobacteria bacterium
GTTTGCTCCATGCTATTGGTATTGGAATTGCAAGGGTATGTAACAGCCTTATCTGGTGGCTACTACTGTCAAGGCAGGTAAGAGGAAGTAAAATGAAAGAAAATATACTCGACGTACTGATGTATCTGTTTGAGAACTACATGAACGATGAAATTGAGTTCGATACAGATGAAGAGTCGCTCAGAACAGAATTAGAACAAGCAGGTTTCAATAAAGTGGAAATCAGCAAGGCATTTTTGTGGCTTGAAGGTTTAGCTGGTTTGCAAGATGGTACCGAGCAACTTGCTTTTAGTGCTGAATCGATTCGTCATTATACCGATGAAGAAACGGAAAAACTTGATTTAGATAGTCGTGGTTTTCTCATGTTTTTAGAGCAAACAGGTGTGTTAGATCACAATACACGTGAAATGGTTATTGATCGTGTTATGGCATTAGAGTCCGAAGAAATTGATCTTGAGCAACTTAAGTGGGTTGTCCTCATGGTGTTGTTTAATCAACCAGGTCGTGAAGCCGCGTATGCCTGGATGGAAGATTTGGTCTTTGAAGAAATGCCAGGCATCTTGCATTGAGTTTCATTTCAAACATTAATATAACCAGTGCCCGCTTTATGCGGGCATTTCCTTTTATGTGATGGTTTAAAAGTTATGGCAAAAAATCTCGTCATTGTAGAGTCACCCGCAAAAGCTAAGACAATAAAAAAATACCTGGGTAAGGGTTTTGAAGTCTTGGCCTCGTATGGCCATGTACGAGATTTATTACCGAAAGAAGGTGCGGTTGATCCAGCTAATGATTTTCATATGAAGTTTCAACTCATTGAAAAAAACGAAAAGCATGTTGATGCCATCGCCAAGGCATTAAAAAAAGCAGACAATTTATACCTTGCATCGGATCCGGATCGTGAAGGTGAGGCCATTGCCTGGCACTTGTATGAAATTTTAAAAGAACGTGGATTATTAAAAGGTAAAACAGTTGGCCGCGTTGCCTTTAACGAAGTCACTAAAGGTGCGGTTAAAGCAGCAATAGAAGATCCTCGCGAACTTTCGCAAGACATGATTGATGCGCAGTTAGCACGTCGTGGTCTGGATTATTTGGTAGGTTTTAATTTATCACCTTTATTATGGAAAAAAATTCGTCGTGGCTTATCCGCGGGCCGAGTGCAAAGTCCTGCCTTGCGTTTAATTGTTGAGCGTGAACTTGAAATTGAAAAGTTTGATCCAAAAGAATACTGGACCATTGAGTCAGAACTTGAAAGTGATAAACAAGCATTCACTGCAAAACTGACAAAGCTTGAAGATAAAAAGATTAGCCAATTTACCATTAACTCAGAAGAAAAAGCGAAAGCCGCTGAAAAAGTTTTAACTGATGGGACCAAAGATGGTTTTGTTACTGTTGAAAAAATTGAAAAGAAAAAGCGTAAACGTAATCCGACCGCACCTTTTACAACATCAACTATTCAACAAGAAGCTTCACGCAAACTCGGTTTTACCACACGTAAAACAATGAGTATTGCACAGCAGTTGTATGAAGGTATTGATCTTGATGGTGAAACAGTGGGGTTAATTACCTATATGCGTACAGATTCGGTGAATCTTGCTCAAGATGCAATAGATGAAATTCGTAATTATATTTTAGATGTTTTTGGTAAAGAAAATTTACCGGATGAACATCGCGTTTATAAAACCAAAGCTAAAAATGCCCAGGAAGCGCATGAGGCAGTACGCCCTACTTCTGTTTTGCATGAACCGAAAAAAATTAAAAAGTTTTTAACCAAAGATCAATTTCGTTTATATGACTTGATTTGGAAGCGAACGGTTTCCTGTCAAATGATTCACGCAACATTAGATACGGTTGCGGTTGATATGTCAGCAGGCGAAGGAAATATTTTCCGCGCTAATGGTTCTACTCTGGTTAAACCGGGCTTTATGGCGGTTTATTTAGAAAGCCAGGATGACTCTAAAGCACCGGCAGATGACAAAGACCGTTTATTACCGCCAATGAAAGAAGGCGATAAAATAAAGCTTATTAAGATTTTACCAGAACAACATTTTACAGAGCCGCCACCGCGTTTTTCTGAAGCAAGCTTAGTTAAGGCACTGGAAGAATATGGTATTGGCCGACCTTCTACTTATGCGTCGATTATTTCAACATTACAATCACGTGAATATGTTGAAATGGATAAAAAGCGTTTTATTCCGACCGATGTGGGTCGTATTGTTGCGAAGTTCCTGACTGAACACTTTACTCAGTATGTTGACTATGACTTCACTGCAAAAATGGAAGATCATCTTGATGCCATTTCCCGTGGTGAAGAGAAATGGGTGCCAATGATGAAAGAGTTTTGGCAACCGTTTAAAGATTTGGTTGTTGATAAAGAAGCATCGGTTGATCGAAAAGATGTAACCCACGAACAAATTGAAGAAAAATGTCCCAAGTGTGGCGGTGGCATGGCGATACGTCTGGGTCGTCGTGGTCGTTTTATTGGTTGTAATGATTATCCTGATTGTGACTATACGCGTAACGTTAATGAAGATGCTGACTCTGAACCCGAAGTCATTGAAGATAGAAAGTGTCCAGAGTGTGAATCAGATTTAATTATTCGTCATGGCCGTTATGGCAAGTTTATTGGCTGTAGTAATTATCCTGAATGTAAACACATTGAACCTTTAGAAAAGCCTCAAGACATGGAAGTAGAATGTCCAGAGTGTCACAAAGGCACGATGCTCAAACGTAAATCACGTAAGGGTAAAATTTTCTTTTCTTGTGAACATTATCCGGATTGTAC
>JAUVGM010000330.1 GCA_030593785.1 Gammaproteobacteria bacterium
GTTAAAGTTGCCTGTAAAACAGACCTACGTAAATCACCTGGCCGTACTGATTTTCAACGTGGCATTCTTCAAACGAATGAGCAAGGTGAGCTTGTTGTTGCAAGTATTGGCATGCAAGCAAGCCATGTTTTAAGTGGTATGAGTAAAGCGAATTGTTTTATTATTTTGCCGCAAGACTGGGGCAATGTAGAAGCGGGTACATTGGTAGATGTACAGCCGTTTCGTGGTCTGATGTGACCATTAATTCAAAATTAATGGTCATTGCGATGGAACAAAGTGACTGTGGCAATCTCATGTTTAGCATGATTAAATTTGAGATTGCCGCGTCAGCACTGAAAAATACTTTTTCAGCACTTCCTCGCAATGACGGTAAAGACTAAGCTTCTACTTTAGCTTGTTCTTCGGCAATTTGCTTATGTACTTCAGCCATATCTAAAGACTTCGCTTTTTCAATAATGTCTTCTAATCCAGCAGCAGGTAATGCACCGGCTTCAGAATAAAGTACAACCTGATCACGCAAAATCATTAATGTTGGAATAGAACGAATATTCATCATGCCAGCAATTTCTTGTTCAACTTCAGTGTTAATTTTTGCAAAAACAATATCAGGGTGTTTTTCTGAAATTTCAGTAAAAACAGGACCAAACTGTTTACACGGACCGCACCAAGGTGCCCAAAAATCAAGAATGACAAAGTCATTATTATCGATGGTGTCTTTAAAGTTGCTGTTGTCTAAATCTACTGTTGCCATGAGGGCCTCCGCTAGGGCGAAAATGTAAAAAGAATATTAGGAATTACTTATATTTTAACTACTTATGAATGAATTTGCGACTTTCAAGTGTTCGCACGTCATTGCGAGGGAATAAAATGACCGCGGCAATCTCCAGAAAAGTGCTATTCGCAATGGCAAAGGTGATTAATTCCCTACCCGTAACGCCGTAACAAGTCCCGTTTCGCGAAATTTCCTATAATCTTCAAGTACTTGGCGATGATCAAAGGCTAACTCATCAGGCAAATTATCTATTTCAAAAATCGCTAAGTTTTTAGCATCGTCAGCTGCTTTTGGTTCACCCGAGGCTTCGGCCACATAAACTGCTGTCACGGTATGTCCACGATCATCTCGTTCTGGGTCTGAATACATGCCCAATAAGGCTTTCAGCGATACATCCAAACAAACTTCTTCTTTTGCTTCTCGAATAGCGGCAACTTCCAAACGTTCACCGACATCAACAAAGCCACCTGGAATGGCCCAGCCATAAGGTGGGTTCTTGCGTTCAATCAAAACAATGGGACTACCAGGCTTATTGGTTAACTCAATAATTATATCCGCGGCAATCAGGGGGGTAGTCGGTCGATAGTTTGGCATCAGTTTTCCCGGTTAACATTTTTAAATCGAATAATTCGACGTCTATCCCTTTTATCAGGCCGACGCTCAGCATGAGGGAATTGTGCAGCATTTAATTTTCTCTGTTCAGCTAACTCTTCTCTTTTTTTAATACTTTCTTCATCCTCACTATAGAGTAGTTGTGCTTCTTTAGCCGGACCTCTTCTTACACTTAAACCCTCTACGGTTATTTCAAATGTAAAAGGTGTCTTGTGAATACTTAATTTATCTCCAAGCTGAATGACACGCGATGGCTTAACTCGCTTTTCATTAAGATGTACATGACCACCATTAATTGCTTCCGCAGCTAAATGTCGTGTTTTATAAAAACGTGAAGCCCATAACCACTTGTCTAGTCGGGTCTTTACTTCTGTTTTATCTTTCATATTTTTATTATTTGGCATATTGCAAATACATCTAACAAATCAAATTTATATATTAACGGCTTTAATGAGAATTTTAGTTTCGTGCTGTATCATTAGGAAATGACACGCGCAACAACAGATAATCGAAAATCTCTACGTAAACTATTACACCAGGTTTTACCCAAAACAAGCATACTTGAAACAGACGAACAAACTCGTCCCTATGAATGTGACGGCTTAACGGCATACCAGCAAAAACCCTGGATTGTTGTTTTACCCGAGACTGTCGAACAAGTGCAAAACATTTTAATTTTATGCCACCACGAAGGTGTTCCTGTTGTTGCCCGTGGTGCAGGCACCGGGCTTTCTGGTGGAGCTTTACCACTTGCTAATGGCGTATTACTTAGCTTAGCAAAGTTTAACCGTATTCTGGATATTAATCCTGCTAACCGTAGTGCTGTTGTTGAGCCTGGTGTTCGTAACCTTGCTATTTCACAGGCGGTTGAAGAATTTAATTTATATTATGCACCCGATCCTTCGTCACAAATTGCCTGCACTATCGGTGGCAACGTCGCAGAAAATGCAGGTGGAGTGCATTGCTTAAAATACGGCTTAACTGTTCATAATATTTTACAGATCAAAGTAATTACCATAGATGGTGAACTCGTTACCATCGGTGCTCAGTCTTTAGATAGCCCCGGTTATGATTTATTAGCACTTATGACTGGCTCGGAAGGCATGTTAGGTGTCATTGTTGAAGTGACGGTTAAACTATTACCTCGACCTGAACAGGCACAAGTCATTCTTGCTGCCTTTGATGATGTTGTAAAAGCAGGAGAAGCAGTCGGAGCCATTATTGCAGAAGGTATTATTCCCGCAGGTTTGGAAATGATGGACAACCCCGCTATTCGAGCAGCTGAAGATTATGCTCAGGCAGGTTATCCGGTTGATGCTGAAGCAATTTTGTTATGTGAACTGGACGGTACACATGAAGAAGTGTCCGAGCAAATTAAATTTGTTGAAAATTTGTTAACACAAAAAGGCGCAACCAGTTTGCGTACATCTAAAGATGAAGAAGAACGCTTAAAACTCTGGTTAGGACGAAAATCTGCCTTTCCTGCCATAGGAAGAATTTCACCTGATTATTATTGTATGGATGGGACGATTCCCAGACACCA
>JAUVGM010000053.1 GCA_030593785.1 Gammaproteobacteria bacterium
AATTACTGCAAGAGTAACAGCTACAAAAATAATTAGGTTAATATCCATTTCTCTTCCTAAAAAATATAACAGTGAATTATATGGACATCGACATATTACCTAATATTGTAGACATCTATATATTGTATTTTTTATTTCCAATCTTTATCTTTAAAGTTTAATTGTTAATTAATAACTTAACTCAATATAGATTGAATATCATTTGGGTAAAAGGAGAACAAAAGCAGTTAATCACCAGTATTACTATTTATATGTTGTTATTGGATGTCCGTTTTGGTGCAATTTAATATGACTGCTTTGGGTCGACAGCTGTACTTTTAAATTAGTTCTCGACTGTCTGCTTTTGCATATTTTGCAATATTATCATTTGCTACATAATATCAAAACTTATTTGTAAACGTCACATGAAGTATGACTACTGCACTTTAACAATATTAATCAAATTAATGTTTTTTACATTCATAATCAGACATGTTTATGCTTGTCATACACTTCCATTATTTTTGGTAACGCATTTTTGAAGGCTTTAACAACATCAGGATCGAAATGCTTACCTGACTCATCATCAATTAATTTTAATGCTTTATCAACCGGCCAGGCTTCTTTATAGGGTCGTCTGGATGTCAAGGCATCAAATACATCTGCAAGAGCAACTATACGTGCTGATAAAGGAATTTCTTCACCTTTGCGTTGATAAGGATATCCAGTTCCATCATATTTTTCATGATGCCCTTCAGCAATTTCAATGCCTATTTTAAACATTGAATAACCAGCCTGGTTAACCTGACTTTCACATTTGCGCAATACATCAGCACCTATTACCGGATGCTTTCTCATTTCGATCCATTCTTCATCCGACAGTTTGCCTGGTTTCAATAAAATACCGTCTTCAATACCTACCTTACCAATATCATGCATAGGGGCGAAATGATAAACATGGCGCGCATAGCTGCTTTTGTATTCACCCGGATAAATACCGACATCATAAAGCTCTTTTGCAAGAATGTAGGAATACAAACTCATTCTAACAAGATGATCACCTGTTTCCGGATCTCGACTTTCTGCAAGTTTCGCTAATCCCTCAACCGCCGATACCACGAGGCTTTCCATACCAATAGAGCGGTCAAAGGCATGACTCACCTGTGAGGTGATGTTTGTAAGAAGCTCTCTATGTGATGTGCGATATGCTTTTTCGCTTCGCGTGGCAAAAATCAATATTGCCCGCTCATCTCCACTAATACTTAAGGGAAAAACGATCATTGATTTCATATTCATTTGCACAATATTAATAAAAAAAACATCATCCCCATTATATTTTTTCAATTCTTCTTTTAGGTTATCAAAACTAATCACTTTATTTTCACTAAATACATTTTGAATAACCGGATGTGATATTGAAACAAAATCACCCTCCTTCAATATTTGTTCATTCTTAGAGTAGATATGTCCCACCACCATTTGTTGCTGAGACACATCCATTCTTAACATAGCAACCCAATCAATAGGTAATAAACCATTAAACTCTTCATAGATGAACTTAATAATTTCATCCAGATTTGTTGCCTGATAAATACGATCAGTCAAACTAAATAAGGAGTGTAATCTACCGGTTAAACGGTTAAAACTTTGTGTTAATTTACCCAACTCTTCCGTATTACTTACTTCAATTTGATGAGTTAAATCTCCCTGCGCAACACGCTGAAAAGCGTCCACCGTCATAGCCATAGGTTTGAAGACTTTTTTATAGACAACGATAAATATAGTAATTGCAATAAGCAAAGAAAGAAGAATAGATATTCGGTTTAACCATGTTATTTGGTTTAACTTATATTCCATCATATTTCTAAATGCCGCAGTAAGATCCGTTGCAGCCAACATCAAATTATCTTCATTATATAAAACGTATTGAGCAGCGGCTTCCAGATGAGGTTCTTTTAAGTTTGTTCCTAACTCTTTATATAGCCCGCCTTTAAAATCATCCCAAAACTTTGCCGCCTCAACCAATTCATTTCGCGCTTCTTTATTCCAGGTGCAATAAATCGGGTCATATTGTTCTGCTATTTTTGGAATAGTTGTTTTATTTTTGCGTATAGAAAGAAATTCATTCTGAAAAAGCTCCGGAGCAAGTCTACGTGCTTTAAATGATTCAATTATTTTATCGTAACGTGCAATCAATGTTTGTAATTGCTTATGGTACAGTTTTACATCCCGGTAATAACTGTCATAATTTCTGGGGGCATTATCAGCATAAGAAGCACTGTTATTAACAATTAACTGACTAATGACTCTTAGCTGTCCAGAGAGATTTAAAATCAGATAATCATGCTTTCGTAAATCTAATAAATAAAGTGTGCTTGAAACAATAGCGACCAGTACGAAAAACTGAATACCTAATGCTGTCCCAATTTGAACTTTTAATGATCGAAACAAGATATTCTCCGGATATTGTTTGAAGACAAAATGTAGACCTGCCTATCGCAGTATTGTTCCTTATTCTTCTCTACACCTAACACCTATATCGGAAAGACCTGCTAAAACTTTATTAAGTTCCAATAAATAATAAAAAATATCCTTATAAAAATGCTTTTTATTCCTGCAAAAAACTAAATTCTGTCTTAGAATTAGAGTGTAATTATCTAAAAAGATGAGAATATGACGAGTTTTAAAATAGTAACTGATGATGTGGGTGTACGCGGATTACAGGAAGGTAATAAAACACCTGTAATTTCAGGCCCGATTATGCCTGTTAAAGCAAGTAATCCACTTCAAAAATCTCCAGAAAATTTACCGATAAAACCGATCCAAGCTGATCGTAGTGGGCATGAAGCTCATCATATACAACGGCGACATGCCGACAGACGTAAATCTGACCATCCTGTTTTACTCGAAACCCGGAACCAACATGACCGTCGTATTAAAACTGAAAAAATAGACGACGATGAAAATAACGGTGTCGAGACAACATTACATGGTATTGATGAAATTGTATAAAGCTAGGTATTTATGTATTGAGTCCCTGCACGGATAACGAGAAGCTAGAGAACAAGGCAAAACCGATGAAAAAGCGGACAAGCACATGGACGTGCGAAGGTAGAGCAACGCAGGAGCAGTTGCCGAATGTACAATAAGTACATGAGCATTTTGAAGAGGTTTTCATAGTGCCCCACCTTCCATAAGTATAGAGGGTAAACGCTGTAATCTGGTTTCTCGCTATTCGTGGGGAGATTCAATCAACAAAGGGGCCATGTTGGCGTATTGGCTCTCCATGCGGTTTCCCCATACACAGCATAAAATGACTTTCTGTTAATGCCTCAATATCAAGCGCTTCAATTTTTTCAAAAAAATATGCTTCTCGCTCACTCACCGTTTCAGCATTTACTTTAAGTTGGCCGTTAAGAATATAAATAAAACCGCGAAAATCTTCTGGTACTTTTTCAATCAACTTTGCGCCTGAATCAAGATTGACTCTTAAATAACGAACCTGCGTTTGTAACTTTACTGGCGACTCAGCACCAACGATAACACGCACGTTCCCGCCTTCAATCTTAATGAGCGGTATATTATCTTCATCCACTTGCTGATAATCAGGTTCAATTGTCTTTTTACTTTTTGCTAAGTTGATCCACAATTGAATGCCATTGCTGTTTACTTCTGAGTCTGGCATTTCTGAATGTTCCAGACCTCGACCCGCAGTAAAACGTTGTGCACCACCCGCTGTTACTCTTGATTGATTTCCGAGATTATCTTTATGTTCAAGACTACCTGAAAACATATAGGTAATGGCTTCAAAACCTCGATGTGGATGCGTAGGAAATCCACGATCAGGGCCTAAATTAAAATTGTCCCATAAAACAAAAGGATCATAATTCATCATTTTACTGCTTACTGGAAAAAGACGGTTTACATCCACACCATCACCTTCGCTCATTTCAATGGCTGGGTGTATAAAAGTATTGTTATCCATTAGATATTCTCCCTATTGTGTTTTTGCATTAGGTCTTGCTCAGGCCCCAATGGAACAATCCTGGTTGGGTTAATCATCTCGTGGCTACTGTAATAGTGATATTTAATATGATCCAGGAAGGTCGTATCAGCAACACCGGGCCATTGATACAACTCCAGCATAAAATTATATAAATTCGGATAATCATAAATCCGTTTTTTATTACATTTAAAATGACCAACATAAACTTCATCAAACCGGATTAAAGTGACAAACAAACGCCAATCCGCTTCTGTAATTTGTTCACCAGTTAAATAACGGTTATGACTTAATATTTCTTCCATGTCATCTAACGCATTAAACAAATGGTTATAGGCTTTTTCATAAGACTTTTGAGTTGAAGCAAACCCTGTTCGATAAACACCATTGTTTATATTTTCATAAACAAGATCATTTACTTTATCAATTTCAGCTTGTTTTGCTTCAGGATAAAAATCTAAACCGCGGGCCTCTTCATCTTCAATTAAATGATTAAATGCGCTATTTAAAATCCGAATTATTTCTGATGATTCATTATTAACAATCCTTTCTTCTTTTTTATCCCATAAAACAGGCACGGTCACTATGCCACTGTAGTCCGCTTGTGCCTTAGTATAAATTTCATGCATCCGTTTGAAGTTATATAAACTGTCTCCCGTTGTGGCAGGAAAATCATCATTAAAATCCCAACCGTGGTTATCCATAAAAGGATGAACAACTGAAATACTTATTATATCTTCCAACTTTTTAAGTTTTCGAAATATCAAAGTACGGTGAGCCCAAGGGCAAGCATAAGAAACGTAAAGATGATATCGACCTTTTTCTGCTTCAGCGGTCGTTATCACGTTACGGAACTGAGAATCCTTTCTCACGTACTCACCGTCTTCACTGACCTTATTGAACCAGTCTTCTTTTAACTTACCCTTGATTAACAAGCTCACAATACTATTCCTTTATTTACGTTTATCTAAACTAAATGCACCTGCACCATGCTCAGCTAACAGTAATAGACCACCAGCTATGGCAAAGTTCTTCATAAACATAATCATTTGAGTTTGATCACCAAGGTTGCTATGGAAGATAACCGCTGAAACTACAGTGAAACCTGCCAAGGCATATGCCGCTAAA
The DNA here is from genome assembly GCA_030593785.1 of Gammaproteobacteria bacterium. Taxonomy (GTDB): domain Bacteria; phylum Pseudomonadota; class Gammaproteobacteria; order UBA6429; family Thiohalophilaceae; genus JAGLTQ01. The sequence continues at coordinate 5,111 of JAUVGM010000053.1, forward strand.
CGAGTTTGCCATCCAACCAATACTGCCAGGCCGGCACCCACTTCCACGAGAATAACCAGAGGTAATAACATTCCTGGAACTCCCATTGATTCCATGTACCCTTGAGTCCCCGCATATCCCATGATTTTATTCATACCTGCCAAAATGAAAATATGGGCCAGCAATCCCCGTGCAATTACGCTACTATATTTGTTCATTTTCCTTCTCCTTTTTTGTTTTAATCACTAAACTCATTTTAGGCCAATTAATTAGATATAAAAGTACAAAATACTACTGAAATACATCAGTTTAACTGATATATTTGCCCGATGAAAAATTATCCCCGAGTGACACTTGAGCAATGGCGAGTATTTCAAGCCATTATTGAGCAAGGCGGTTATGCGCAAGCAGCAACCTATCTGCACCGTAGCCAATCAGCGATCAGTTACTCCATGTCTCGTCTACAGGAGCAACTGGGAATTTCACTATTAAGGGTCGAAGGTCGAAAAGCAGTTTTAACTGAGCAAGGTGAGATTTTATTAAACCGATCACAGCTACTCATTGAAGAAGCTGCTGAAATTGAAAACTTTGCCCAGCATTTGTCTCAAGGCCGGGAAGCGGAAATCAAACTTGTTGTTGATGCTGCCTTCCCTAATGACTTGCTCATGAGTGCGCTGGCCAAGTTTGCTGCCAAAAGTCAGGGAACTCGGGTGCAGCTACGTGAAGTTATTCTCTCGGGCGCTATTGATGCGCTGGTCAGTGAGGAAGCAGAACTCGTTATTGGTGTTGAGACTCCCTCTGGTTACCTTGCCGATCCACTTATTGAAGTTGAATTAATAGCGGTTGCCCATTCTGATCATCCATTACATAAACTTAATCGTGAAATTATATCTTCTGATCTTGCGCAACATATGCATGTTGTCATTCGAGATTCAGGGCAACATGAAAAAATGGATGTGGGCTGGTTAAGTTCACAAGACCGCTGGACGGTAAGCAGTATTGATAGTGCATTGAATGCAATTGAACATGGATTAGGTTATGGCTGGATACCCAGTAACAGATTAAGTGAAGCATTCACAGATGGTTGTCTTAAACCTCTATTACTTGAACAAGGTTCAAGCTATAAAGCATTTTTATTTATCAGCTTTGGCCATCCCCAAAATATCGGACCGGCAACACGAGAGCTGGCGAACATAATAAAAAATACAGTAGAAAATGTAACTTAAGAAAAGTCCGTACTCTGCCTAATGCCGTTCAGTTAAGGAATGTAGGTTCGAATCATAGTGCCCCACTTTAGAAACATATTGGAGGGTATTATTCGAACGCCGAGGTAAAAATCAACCCTAAGAGGTTTGTATATACACCGCGTTCGAATAAATTCGAACCTACGAAAAACAAATAACACCTTAACTGATCGGCATTACGTACTCTGCCGGTTTTATTTTGCTATTTATTTAGGAAGACTGTTGCTCATCTAAAGTACGACGAATAGCGAAAGCAAGCTCTTTCATATTATAAGGTTTCTCGAGCAGATTCTTTATCAACGAGAGATAGATTTTCTGTTGAAAATTACTATATTCAGCATGTTTGGAGCTGAAACCGGAAGTTAATAATATTTTCATATTCGGCCAGCGTTTAACGACCTCGAATGAAAGCTCAAAACCATCCATACCGGGCATGACAATATCGCTGAAAACAAGGTCAATGTTTTGTGTCGATAAAATATCAATCGCCTCTTTACCGCTGTGGGCCAACTCAGTTTTATAACCAAGCCGTTGTAAATACATCTTCGCCGTTTCTGAAATATTTCTTTCATCATCAACAATTAAAATCGTTTCTTCTCCAACGGGTAATTCCTCTTTCTCTTCACCCTGTGGTTCATTGGTACCTTCAGTCGCACGAGGAAGATAAATATGAAATGACGAGCCCTCGCCTTCTTCAGAATAAAGTCTAATGGCCCCACCGGAACGTTGTACAAAGCCATAAACCATACTAAGCCCCAGCCCGCTTCCTTTACCAAACTCTTTGGTAGTAAAAAAAGGATCAAAAATTTTCTTGCGATTTTCTTTACTGATCCCGGTTCCGGTATCGCTAACCGAGATCATGACATAATCACCTTCCTCAGCAATGCGTTCTTGTTGAACATAGGCAGCATCAAGATGTTTATTTGCGGTCTCTATGATCAGCACGCCTCCCTGAGGCATTGCATCACGAGCATTAAGTGAAAGATTAAGAATAGCATCTTCAAGATCACCCGGATCTATATTTACCGGCCAGAGGTTTTCTGCCAGGTGTACCTCTACCTGAATTACAGCAGTAACAGATTTTGCAATCAACTCATGAATATTTTCAATAAAGGCATTGATTTGAGTCAGCTCTTGTCCATGACTATCCTGGCGTGAAAAATTAAGTAACTTACGTGTCAGCTTTGCCCCTCGTTCCGTACCTGCCAGGGCTTGATCAATTCTCTCTAATGCAACGGGTTGACCACCTAGATCCATTTTAAGTAATTCAAGGTTTCCCATGATGATACCTAAAAGATTATTAAAGTCATGCGCTATGCCACCGGTAAGTTGTCCGACTGCGTCCATTTTTTGACTAGTACGCAGCATCAATTCATTTTTTTTGTGCTCGGTAATATCTTCTGCAACATAAATATAATGAGAGACACTACCATCATCATTTAAAATCGCCGATGCTGACATCTGAAGGTAGAACTCTGTACCTTCTGAGGTAATGGTTGTTATCTCACAAATGTACTTTTTATCTGCATTAAGAGATTCTTGAAGTAAAACGAGTTGTTTTTTATCTGCCTCACTTTGTTCAAATAGAAATGAGATTGAACGTCCAATAACATCACTTACCTTAAAGCCACTGATTTTTTCAAACTGTGGATTTACATACTCAATTGCATTATCTGAGCTACAAACAATAATTGAAACAGGGCTTTGTTCTGTTGCCATTGATAATATACGTAGCTGCTCTTCACGATTTTTAAGTTCATCATATTGTTCATCAAGCGTTACTTTTGAATCTCTAATTGATAAAAGCATATTATTCATAGTTTGTGAAAGCGTAGATATTTCTGTAGAGCCATGGCCAGGAATGAGCCCGGTTGGAATGCCATCTTCATCAGTATGATTAATAACTTCAATAATATTTGAGATGGGTTTTAGGATAAAAAAACGTATTGTTATAATAAGTGAAAAAATCAGTAATAAAGAAATGACTATTGAGTCTACTATAGTGTTTCTAATTATTTTATTGAGCTCTCGATTCATGGACTGATTCGAGATGTATATAGTGACCGTTCCGAGTTTCTCTCCTGACGAAGACACAATATTATCTTTGTCCGAATAATAAATTGTTTTTAATTGTTCTAGTTGTTCATTATTTTTCAAATCAAAATCAATAACATTTCCATTTTCATCCTGAATCTTTCCACTAATATAAGCATCTTTACCTAAAATTTTACCCATATTGTAATCTTCTACAACAATGGAAAAATGTGAACGATGCTCCATTTCATTAAATATTATATTGTTATACTCGTTAATTGAGTATGCAGCCATTAGATTGGTAATGTTCTTTTGCAATGAAGCAATAGTAAGCCGTGAGCTATGCTTCATCTCCTGAATAATCTTATTTTTTGTTGATATGTACGTATAAGACGATTGTATCGACATTATTATAGTAACCGTTGAGATAATGATTATCCCAAGAGTTACGTAAAGAGTCGGTTTATAAGTAAGTTTCTTCAATTCTCAACATCTACCAGTTATGTCTACTCTATACCAAGAACATTTCTTTTTATTATTGGCAGTTTTGTTGCAATATTTTCAGTTGATATTGCAAGAATAGGTAATTGTAAATTCTTTTTAACTGCTTTGCCCTTTAAGTGTTTATCCATTGCGATAACCGCTTCTTGCCCCATTAAAAATGGTTGCTGCATAGCGGAACCTACAAGAATACCTTGAGGAATTAGATCCAGAAAAACAGGTTCAGCATCAAATGTTATTAATAGAATATCATCTTTTTTGCCCGCATCCGCAATTGCCCGTAGTGCACCATTATATCTATCCGAACCTTGTAACCAGATGGCACGAAGATCCGGAGTATTTGCAATTATTTCTTTACTCAAGTTATAAGTTTCTTCTTCAGAAAAAGTAACCTGTTGTTTGATGTCCGCCCCTTTAATATTGGCCTCATCCAATGCCTGCATAAAACCCGCTGTTCGTAACTGACCATTCAACCTTTTTTGAGGAATGGCAATAATACCAACTCTGCCCTTGTCCCAGCCGAGTTTATATAATTTTTTAGCAAGTACTTTCCCTATGTCATAAGCACCTAATCTATTGTTTGAAGATATAAAGGATACGTACTCACCACCATCGGTTCCAATATCAGAGATTACAACAGGAATACCGGCACTTTTTGCAAGTTTCAAAATAGTAACGCATGCAGACGAGGTAGTAGGAGAAACAATGATTCCAGCAACATTATCTTTTAATGCCTTTGCAATAAACTCTAATTCACGTCGTGCACTATTTTCAGCACTGTAGATTTGAAGCTCATAACCTAATGCATCAGCACTGTTTTTTATACCTCGCCCCATAATTGCCCAGAAAGGAATTCGGCTATCGGAAACGAGATAAACCAGCTTTTTATTATCGGATTTTTGCGGACTGGAAAAGGCTTTACTTCCAGGGTAGGAGAAAAGAAATAATAGTAAAATTATCGTGTTTATAAAAAATGAGGTATGAATAG
>JAUVGM010000021.1 GCA_030593785.1 Gammaproteobacteria bacterium
ACCATGCGGGAATAGCGACACAAATGGTAGTTGAGCGCTTAATCAATCAGGAGGGCAAGACCCGCCATGATTATGGGCGCGATAAATTTATTGAGCGTATCTGGGACTGGAAAGAAGAATCAGGCACTAATATCACACGTCAATTACGTCGTTTAGTTTCTTCACTGGATTGGTCGCGTGAACGTTTTACCAAGGACGATGGTTTATCCGAAGCCGTTCAGGAAGTTTTTGTAAAACTTTATGAAGAAGGTCTGATTTACCGTGGCAAACGTTTAGTAAACTGGGATCCTGTTTTACACACTGCCGTTTCTGATCTGGAGGTTATTTCAGAAGAAGAAAATGGTTCTCTTTGGCATATGCGTTATCCACTCACTGATGGTTCCGGCTATCTCGTGGTTGCAACAACGCGTCCTGAAACCATGCTGGGCGATAGTGCAGTTGCGGTGCACCCTGATGATGAACGCTATCAAGCCATGATTGGTAAAACAATTACCTTACCTCTCGTTGGCCGTGAAATTCCGATTATTGCCGATGATTATGTCGATATGGAGTTTGGTACAGGCTGCGTGAAAATTACCCCTGCTCATGATTTTAACGATTATGAAATGGGTAAACGTCATGACTTACCGATGTTTAATATTCTAACCATTGATGCAGCGATCAATGATGAAGTGCCCGAAAAATATCGTGGTCTGGATCGTTATGATGCGCGTAAACAGATTGTAAAAGAATTAGAAGAGCTCGATTTAATGGATAAAATCGAACCACACAAACTCATGGTACCGCGTGGAGATCGTTCGGGTGCCGTGGTTGAACCGTTCCTCACCGATCAATGGTATGTAAAAGTTGAAGAACTTGCCAAGCCTGCCATTGAAGCAGTAGAAACGGGGAAAATTAAGTTTGTTCCTGATAACTGGAAAAACACCTACTACGAATGGATGAACAATATTCAAGATTGGTGCATCAGTCGCCAAATCTGGTGGGGCCATCGCATCCCTGCATGGTTTGATGATGAAGGAAAATTTTATGTTGGTCGCAGTGAAGAAGAAGTGCGCGAAAAACATAAGCTTGGTGACATTGCATTACGCCAGGATGAAGATGTTCTTGATACCTGGTTCTCATCTGCACTCTGGCCCTTCTCAACATTAGGTTGGCCTGAGAAAAATAACATTGATGCAGAAACATTAAAGAATTTTTATCCAACCAGTGTACTTGTTACCGGTTTTGATATTATTTTCTTCTGGGTTGCCCGCATGATCATGATGGGACTTAAATTCATGGGTGATGTTCCGTTTAAGGAAATCTATATCCATGGTTTAGTGAAAGATTCTCACGGTCAGAAGATGTCAAAATCAAAAGGCAACGTACTTGATCCGATTGATTTGATCGATGGTATTGAACTAGAACCTTTAGTATTAAAACGTACTACTGGTTTAATGAATCCAAAAGATGCACCGAAAATCGAGAAGCAAACTCGTAAAGATTTCCCAGAGGGTATTCCTGCCTTTGGTACCGATGCATTGCGTTTCACCTTTGCATCGTTAGCATCAAATGGTCGTGATATTAATTTTGATATGGGACGTATCGAAGGCTACCGTAATTTTTGTAATAAAATTTGGAATGCAGCACGTTATGTCTTAATGCATACCGAAGATCAGGACTGTGGTCAAAATGGTGCTGATATTGAATTAACTGCCGCTGATCGTTGGATTTTAAGTCGCTTACAAGAAACAACGAAGACTGTTGAAGCTGCGATCAAAAACTATCGTTTAGATCACATGGCAAACGCTATTTATGATTTCACATGGAATGAGTATTGCGATTGGTATTTAGAACTGTCTAAAACTGTTTTATTCGATGACAATGCGAGTGAAAGTATTAAACGCGGTACACGTCATACGCTGGTACATGTGCTTGAAACCATCTTAAGATTAGCTCATCCAACCATGCCTTACATCACTGAAGAAATTTGGCAGCGTATTGCTCCACTTTCAGGTATTGAAGGTGCGGGAAGTGAAACATCCAGCATAATGTCACAACCCTACCCAGAATATGATGAAAGCAAGTTTGATCAGTCTGCAATAAATGAAGTGGAATGGATTAAAAACTTTATCGTAGGTATTCGTCAAATAAGAAGTGGCATGGACATCAAACCCGGTAAACCACTACCTGTATTATTACAAAATGGTAGCGCAATAGATAAACAGCTTTTTGAAACACATGAAAGCTATTTAATGAAGCTAGCCAAACTTGAAAGCATCACCTGGTTAAATGCTGGTGATAATGCACCTGAATCGGCCACTTCACTTGTCGGTGAAATGAAATTGCTTATACCGATGGCAGGATTAATTGATAAAGACGTCGAGTTAAAACGCTTAGATAAAGAAATTGAAAAACTAACTAAACTCAGTAAACAATTAGAAGGTAAGCTTTCTAACCCCGGCTTTACCGATAAAGCACCTGAAGCTGTAGTACAAAAAGAACGTGATAAGTTGGCAGAGCTGGAAACTGCGCTTAAAAATTTACAACAACAAAAAGAAAAAATTGAAAAGTTATAATTAGATATAAATATGAACCAGATGTTGAGATAGATGCTTGACCTCTCTGGTTAGGCTTCTACTCACCCCACATCATTTTTCCAAATTTATCCGCTAACTTAATGTTTTGCTATCAATGGTGAAACGTAATATTTGTGAAATATTGATAAATGTCAGAATTAATTGATCTGGGTCAACTACATTGATGAGCTTCAGGGGTACATTAGTTGTCGCTAATACAGCTATTTGGAGTAGATTAATGAAAATTTTAAGTGAAAACAGTGCCTTACGTCGTCGCCGCTTTCTCCGATTCAATATATTGGGTGCGCTGGTAGTCTTAATTGTATCCGCTTTTATGATTATTACAGGTGAATATTCGACGTTACAGGAACGGCAGTCTGCAGATGCGATTTATAATATCCTGGCAATTGGAAGTATTATCTACATGGCAGTCATCTGGATTTCTTGTGTTATGACAAAACCATTCTGGTTCCCAAGTAAAAATAAATAATACCCGTTACTTGATTTACTCTATCAACGATAAGCTTTCGTGCGAACAATATGTACGAGGCTTGTCGTTTTTTATTGTCTCGGTAAAAGTTTTACACACCCGCCAATGAGAGGGCGAACTTAACAGCCATGATCAGAATAGTGATAAAAATGGCGACACCAATTAACCCGACAATAATATATTGAGATGCTTTTCCATGTTTAAAATCACGCTCATGGTTTTTACTTTTTTGTACTCCCAGAAACGCCCACAAAACACTTCTTGTTACATCCAATAAAGAAGGTTCTTTTCTTTCATCATCATTCATTATGTCACCTGATTTTTTTACATGATTTTTTAAATCCGGCTTTAACTATAAGAGAAAACCCAATAAGTTAATTTTCTATAGCATAATCGGTAAGCATCTCTTTTGCTTTCTTTTCATTCACGAAATATAACAGGATTCCACCACTTAAAAATAAAATACTTACTGAAAGCATTGATAACCTTGGACTTTGTGTTGTTAAACTGACTACGCCCATCATGATGGGGCCTAATACAGCAGCGAATTTCCCCAACATATTATAAAAACCAAAAAATTCAGCTGACTGATTTTTTGGAATAATTCGAGCATAAAAGGAACGGCTTAAAGCCTGTACTCCTCCCTGCACTAACCCAATAATACAGGCTAATATATAAAACTCAGAGACTGATGTTATTTGTGATGCCCAAATAGTCATTAAAAAATAAACAAAGATGGCCAGTAAAATACCCTGCTTGGTACCAATATAATTTGCAAGATAGCCAAAACCTATTGCTGCGGGGAAACCAACAAACTGTGTAATTAATAAAGCCGTTATTAAATCGGTAGCATTAAATCCAAGTGACATTCCATAATCAACAGCCATACGAACAATCGTATCGACACCATCTATATATAACCAGTATGCTAATAAAAATAAAAGAACCATGCGTAATTTCCTAATGGCACGAAAAGTTATTTTAAGTTGTTTAAAACCATCAATAACAGCCGTACCCATTTTTACATTCTTGGTCTTTAATTCAGGAACATTAAAAAATAAAGGTAAAGAAAAAATAAACCACCAAACAGAAACAGTTAAAAAAGAAACCTTCACCGCCTCAGCACTATCTTCAAATCCAAACAATTCCGGATTTAATGTCATGTAAACATCAAATGCAAATAATACTCCTCCACCAAGATAACCCAGAGCATAGCCAAAACTTGAAACGCGGTTATAACTTTCTTCTTCACACACACCTACGAGTAAGGCATCGTAAAAGATAATGCTGCCAGAGAATCCAACTATTGATAACGCAAATAAACCCAGCGCTATATAAGTTTCATGTTGCCCAACAAAATAAAGTCCACCTGACATTAAAATACCAAGCAAAGCAAATATGAGTAATAAACGTTTTTTAAGGTTACCAGCATCAGCAATAGCTCCAAGGACCGGCGCAAGGATCACTATAATCGTACTGGCTAAAGCATTCGTTAAGCCTAATTGAAATGTGCTTGTTGAAACATCAACGGCATCACTCCAGTACTGTTTAAAAAAAAGAGGAAAAAATCCGGCCAGAATAACCGTTGCGTATGCAGAATTAGCCCAATCATAGAGAGCCCATGAAAAGGTCGTTTTATTTATTTTTAGGCGCATGGAGTAATACTACACTGCGACCATGTTTACTGCGAATAGGTAGTTAAGTTATTATCGCCGCGGTGTACGTGGAGCAGCTCTACGTTGGCGTAAAGTTTCTCTTGCTGAACGCCGTTCTGCTGGTGACATATCTCGCAATTTTTTTCTAGATTCTTGTCTTTGACTTTTAATTTGTTCACGCTCTTCTGCTGGCAACTTTCTTAATTCTGCACGTCTTTCCTTTAAACGTTGACGGAATGAGTCTCGTTGCTCTGCCGTCATATTCTTCCAACGGTTACGCAATTTCTGACGTCTTTCATGAGGTAAACTTTTAAACCACTGGCGTTGCTGGCGAATCCTTTGTTTTTCATCCTGAGGTAAAGCACGGAATTTTTCATAACGACTTCTTATTTGCTGACGTTGTTCCAGTGTCATATTTTTCCATCTCTGCAGACGTTGTTTCGCCTGCTTTTTTTGCTCTGGATTCATGTTATCCCAACGGTTAGCACCTTTAAGCAAACGTTGTTTACGTTGTTCCGGGATTTCACTCCAACGGGTTTTAAAACGCTTTAATAATTTCTGCTCGTTAGCGCTTAAATTATTCCAGCCAACTGCATTATCAGCTTCAGCATTCACGTAAAAAGATAAACTCAGCAAAGAGCTTAAAAAAGTAATTTTTAATATGTTGTTAATACTCATTGGAATCACTCGTTGAAACCTTTTTGCTTGTTAAATTTTTCTCTTTGGTATTTTCATTATTCACACTTTTATCGTCTATCTCTGCATCAATAAAAACATTATCATTCTCTTCATACATTGCCAGAAATTCAAACAGTTCCAGATCATTTTCCTGTGTTGCATATAATGCAACAGGTGAAATCATTATAAAAATGATTAACCATTTAGCCAGCATATTCTTCAGACTCCGCCAGCCACTGCATGAATTCAAAATCTTCTATTAAATCCAGACTTTCATTTGCCGTTAGCATTTCAATATCTGTTTCCATAGCAAGTTCTGTATTATTTAATACATTGCTATCATAGTTAAAATATAAACTTGCTGAAATAATAATCACCGCAAGCACCGCTGATATTGCCTGAGGATAAAAAGCCCAGATAGAACGAGGCTTTGCTTTTTCCATAGCCGCATAACGTGCTTGCTGTAGGCGTCGAGTAATAGCAGGATCTAAATCATCAAGCTCTTCATCTAATAATGATTTTACTTTTACCTCAAACTTTTCTGGCTTATTCATTTTCAGCTTCACCTAATTGTTTCTTTAATGCCTGTAATGCTCTTGAATAATGGGTTTTAATACTTCCTGTCGATAAGCCCATCGCTTCAGCTGTTTGTTTAACGTCTAATCCTTCCCATGCACGTAATAAGAATGTCTGCTGCTGTCTAACGGGTAGTGTTTTTAATGCTACTTCCAGGTCATTCAGAGCTCGCTCACCGCTTATCTTTCTTATTGGGTCATGAACTTTATCATCTGCAATACTTTGAATTGGATCTTCCTCTAATCCTTCTTCATCCGAGCCAAACCAATTTTGATAAATATTACGTACTTTTTGACGTCGGTAGTGATCTCGAATTTTATTTTGTAATATACGATGAAATAATGGTGGCCACTCATCTTTACTGCGTGAGGCATACTTGCTCGCCAAAACTAACATCGCATCCTGAACAATATCTAAGGCATCATCTACATTTGATGTCGCAATGTGGGCCATGCGGTATGCGCGTTTTTCAACCTGCTTTAAAAATTGTTCCAGATTGTATGTATCTACACTCATACGTGCTTTTGGTACCATGATAAATTCATTCGAATTGAATACTTTATTTAAAAATCCGGCCGAAAGCGAATCCTCGGCCGGTGGTACACAATAGCACAGTTGGGAATACGGCATAATCTTAACGACTTATCTTTGAGTTCTACGTTGTACACGTTCAGTACGACGATTCATACGACGTTCCATACGATCACCGCGACGATCCATGAGACGTTCTGTACGATCACCTTTTTTATCTAATCGATTGTTAATACGGTCACTTTTTGTATCCAATCGAGACTCAATACGATCGCCCTTATTATCCAAACGGTTTTCTATTCGATCTCCTTTGTTATCCAAACGGGCGGCTAAACGCTCATGCCCGTTTTCTTCTGCTCTTGCAGCATGTTGATCAAGACGATCGTTAATATTACTACCACGTTGATCAAGTCGGTTATTGATGTTTTCACCTCGCTGATCAAGATGTTGATCAATTTGATCTCCCAAACGATCAAGCCGTGCATTAATGCGTTTACCTTTAGATGGGAAAGCAGATGGAACAGGTTCAGAGCTTATTTCTTCAGCTATGGTCGGGATGGCTACTGCTAGTAATAAATTTAAAACGGTAACCTTAATAAAGGGCTGCTTCATGAGATTGGCTCCTGTGTTGTAATTATTTTCGCATCGTTATTAATAACAACGCGCACTTACAGGATTGGTTGACACTAATTTCACAGTATAAATAAAAAAAGGAGCTTTTAAGCTCCTTTTTTATTTAAAAACCAATTAAAACAATGAGTTAAAAGTGATTATTTTGGGATGAAAAGATAAACAAATCTCACCTTATCAGATGATTAGTGTTCTCTTGTGGCTCTAAAATCCACATCGGGCCAACGCTCAATGGTTAAATCCAGATTAACTCGTGTAGGGGCAAGGTAGGTCAAGCTACCCCCGGCATCTAATGCCAGGTTATCTGCCGCTTTTTTCGTCAAATCACTTAACATTTTTTCATCTTCACATTCGACCCAACGTGCGGTATTAACATTAACAGCTTCAAATCCACATTCGACGCTGTATTCTTCCTTTAAGCGAAATGCAACAACATCAAACTGTAGAACACCGACCGCACCAACAATTACATCATTATTATTTAAAGGTCGAAATACCTGCGTTGCCCCCTCTTCACTCAACTGATCCAAGCCCTTTTGCAAAGCTTTCATCTTAAGAGGATCTTTTAAACGTACACGGCGGAATAATTCTGGTGCAAAATTTGGAATACCACTGAATTTAAGGGATTCACCCTGTGTAAAGGTATCTCCAATTTGAATTGTGCCATGGTTATGCAGCCCAATAATATCGCCGGGAAAAGCTTGTTCAACATTCTCTCGCTCTCTCGCCATAAAAGTTATCGCATTGGCAATTTTCACATCTTTATTGATACGAACATGTTTGAGTTTCATGCCCTGCACATATGTTCCTGAACATACGCGCATGAATGCCACGCGGTCACGATGCGATGGGTCCATATTTGCCTGAATTTTAAAAATAAAACCACTGAATTTTTCTTCCTCCGGTTTCACTTCACGTTCATGTGTAGCACGTGCTTGTGGACCGGGTGCGGCAGATACAAAATAATCTAATAACTCTTCAATACCAAAATTATTAGTCGCAGAACCGAAAAATACAGGAGTCAGTTTTCCCGCTAAAAATTCTTCTTGATTAAATTCATGGCTCGCGCCTTTCACCAACTCAATTTCATCACGTAATTCGGCAACCACGTCTTCACCTAACACTTCGTTCAACTTAGGATTATCAAGCCCCTGGATAATTTCACCTTGTTGAATCTTGCCGCCATGAGTTGCACTAAAAAGATGGACTGAATCATTATACAAATGAAAGACACCTTTAAGTCTTTTACCCATACCAATAGGCCAGGTAATGGGAGCACATTTAATTTTTAAGATGTCTTCAACTTCATCCATCAACTCAATTGGATCACGACCTTCTCGATCCAGCTTATTGATAAAAGTGAGGATCGGAGTATCACGTAATCGACAAACGTCCATTAATTTGATCGTGCGATCTTCTACACCTTTTGCACAATCGATCACCATTAAAGCTGAATCAACCGCAGTTAGTGTTCGATAAGTATCTTCTGAAAAATCCTCATGGCCAGGAGTGTCTAATAAATTAATAATGCAGTCTTTATAAGGAAACTGCATTACTGCAGAGGTGACAGAGATCCCCCGTTGTTTTTCCAGCTCCATCCAATCTGAGGTGGCATGACGATCAGACTTTTTACCTTTAACCGTGCCAGAAGCCTGGATAGCCCGTCCGTATAACAGTAGCTTTTCAGTTAGCGTGGTTTTACCCGCATCAGGATGCGAAATAATCGCAAACGTCCTGCGTCGATTGAGTTCTTCTAAAAACGATGGCATTGATTAATTTCTCAGTTGCATATAAAACCGCGCCATTTTACATGAAAATGAGCCTCTTTAGGTGCTGAAAATACATTATCTAAGCATTCACTTGCCTCTGCTAACCCCCAAGCAATCTATCCACTCATTGAATAAGGGAGAATTTAAGGCCCCGATACCAACTCTTGGAGTCAGTTGATTGATAAATACAGGATCGCCATCCAGTGTACAAGACTGACCGCCGGCTTCAGAAAAAACTAAATGTCCAGCGACATAATCCCAAATATTTTGCTTGCCATGTAAATACACATCAAATCGGCCCGCAGCTAACCAACACCAATCTAATGCAACACTGCCAAAACTTCGTTGAGATCGAAAAGGATGTTTAGAGATTAGATTAATCGCTAACTGTTCGGGTAAACGTTTTAAATCTATGCAAGCCACTGCATCTTTTAGCTTTATATCATCACTATTGCTATTTAGCCTTTTATATTCGAGTTCAGCATGTTGCAAGCTTGCACCAAGATGTTTTTCAGCAATAAAACATTCGTCACGTTCCGGGTCATAAACAATTCCTAACGCAACCTGCCCTCCCTCAATTAAAGCCAGTGAAATAGAATAATAGGGAATTCCCGCTGCAAAATTTGTTGTACCATCCAGAGGATCCAATATCCAGATTGCATTATTTTTTTGTTGTAATATGCCTTTTTGCATTTCCTCAGGCATTTCTTCACCTAAAAATAAAATATCAGCATCTAGTTGTTTTAACTCTGCCGAAATTCTATTTTGTACCACAAGATCGGCTTCTGTAATTAATGAACCATCACCCTTTTTTTCTGCTTTCATTTTAGAAAAGCGAGGCAACAATTCTTCTTTAGCAATATTACGGACTATTAAAACAATATCTTGTGTATTCCAGCTTCGAGTTTTCATTTTATATGCTCAATTTTATTTTCTAAAAATAACGATCACTTTTATAAAAATAGTACAGGTTTTCTTGACCTTTTTTATATTGTTAACTATACCAATATAAGGAATGTCATTAGTTTATGGGAATTTTTTAATTGCAGGAAGTTATAAGGGGTCTGCCATGCATACTATTCAAGTTTATATTGATGAAGAACTCGACAAAAAAACACTTGATGAGTTAAAAGCATTAATGTCTGCTCTACCACATGTGACCAATGTTGAGTTAAATACCTCAAACCCACATGACATGCTCGTTGAGTATGAAGAGCATTTCAATATACCAATGTTAGTCATGGATAAATTACATCATAAAGGGCTACACCCGGATATTGTCTCTGCCTAGCGAATACACATTAGGTGTCAACTAAAGCTTAACTCCAGAGCGAATACGAGTGCATCTTCACGTCCGTTTTCAGCTGGATAGTAATTATTCCTGACCCCTAACTCGTTAAAGCCATTATCGTGATAAAGTTGAACGGCCGCTTTATTAGACGCTCGAACCTCAAGATACATGATGTTAGCAGCATGTATTTTTGCAACACGAATCATTTCATCTAACATTTTTTTGCCGTGACCTTTTCTTTGTTCATCTTTAGCAACAACAATAGTTAAGAGATGAGACTCATCTGCAGCGACAGATATAATGCTATAAGCAATGATTTTTTCTTTATGCAGGAAGACTCTGCAAACATAGCCAATATTTAAGCAGTCATGGAAAATTCCACGCGTCCAGGGTAAGGGATAAACAGACTCTTCAATGGCAATCACATCATCAAGATCATCTTCCATCATCACACGAAAGCTATAATCTGAAGCTGATGGTTGAAGAATAGCACTCATTCTTTTTTCTCTTATTCTAATCTACAGATTTTTTGAGTTAGCAATGTTAGAGAGTTCTTTCATTGCAGTTTGTAAATCATCCCATGCTTTACGTTTTTCGTTAGGTGAGCGTAAAAGGTAAGCGGGATCAAAAGAAACAATAACAGGAATATTAATATCTTCAATATAATGTAACTGTCCGCGTAACCTGCTCAAAGTAGATTTACTTTTTAATAATAACTGTGCAGCAACACTACCTAACACCAATATTAAATCTGGTTGTACTAATTTAATTTGCCTTACTAAATAGGGGGCACATGCAGTGACTTCTTCAACACCAGGATCTTGGTTTTCAGATGCTCGACACTTAACTAAATTTGAAATATAAACATCATTCCGTTGATATCCCATCGCTTTCAACATTGCGGTGAGTAATTTTCCAGCCTGGCCTGAAAATGGTTCACCTTGAAGTTCATCTTCGGCACTCGGTGCATCACCAATGATCATTAATGCTGCAGTTTGATTACCTGCACCAAAAATTGTTTTTGTGCGGTGCTTTGATAAATCACAGTCATGGCATTCGGCAACAGATGAACGTAGTGCTGGCCAATCAAGCCGATCAATATTTACGCTAACCTCTGATTTAACCGCATATTCTGTTTTATGAAGCGGGGTAGGTATAGGTTCGTCTTGCTTGGCATCAGATTCAACATGATGAGATACTTCAGGCTGTGAGGTTTCTGGAGATGAAATATTCGATGGATTTCTTTCAATCCAAACATCAATGCCCATTGCTTTCAAGTAAGCATTTTGTTGATTAGACATTATGATTTCCAATTAGAATTAAAGCCCAACCTATAGTTAATATGATTAACAACAGGTCAGGTCTTACAGCTAGTTGAGCAGGTTTAAACATCACCCGCTTGTGGATGTTCGCTTTCTGCTGAGAACATGATCTTGTTTAGAGCATTGATGTACGATTTGGCTGATGCAATAACAATATCGGTATCTGCACCCTGACCATTTACAATACGTCCACCTTTTTCAAGACGTACAGTTACCTCACCCTGAGCATCCGTTCCGCTTGTAATATTATTTACTGAGTATAATTGCAACTCTGTACCGCTATTAACAATTTTCTCTATTGCTTTAAAGGTCGCATCTACTGGTCCACCACCTTCAGCATCGGCAAGTTTTTCTTCACCATCAATATTTAAAGTGATATTGGCATGAGGTGTTTCCCCTGTTTCAGTACAAACTTTTAAAGCAACCAAACGACAGCGTTCATTTTCTGCCGCTGTACTTGTTTCAGTAACTAACGCTTGTAAATCTTCATCAAAAATCTCATGTTTTTTATCTGCTAAGTCTTTAAAACGAGAAAAGGCATCGTTCAACTCATCTTCTGATTTAAACTCGACACCCAACTCCTGCAAACGAGTTCGAAAAGCATTTCTCCCCGAGTGCTTACCTAATACCATTCGGTTTGCAGACCAACCCACATCTTCTGCACGCATGATTTCGTAGGTTTCACGATTCTTTAATACTCCATCCTGATGAATGCCGGATTCATGAGCAAAAGCATTCGCACCAACAATGGCTTTATTGGGCTGTACAGTAAAACCGGTTATCCCGGAAACCAAGCGTGAAGCAGGAACGATCTGTGTAGTATCAATATGCTCAATTGAACAAGGGAAAATATCCTGTCGTGTACGCACGGCCATCACAATTTCTTCCAAAGATGCATTGCCAGCGCGCTCACCCAAACCATTAATGGTACATTCAACTTGTCGCGCACCATTCATGACGGCTGACAAAGAGTTGGCCACGGCTAATCCCAAATCATTATGACAATGCACAGAGAAAATGGCTTTATCCGAATTCGGAATATTTTCTCTTAAGGTTTTAACTAAAGCACCAAATTGTTCTGGCACATTATAACCAACAGTATCCGGAATATTTAACGTGGTAGCACCGGCATCGATCACAGCTTCTAAAATACGACACAAAAATTCCGGCTCAGAACGTCCTGCATCTTCAGGTGAAAATTCTACATCATCGGTGAATTGACGTGCACGTTTTACCGCTCGCACTGCCTGCTCAATGACCTGCTCAGGCTCCATACGTAATTTCATTTGCATATGGATAGGTGATGTTGCAATGAAAGTATGAATACGACCGCGGTTTGCACCTTTTAATGCTTCACCAACACGATCAATATCTTTATCCAAGGCACGAGCCAATCCACAAATGGTGCTGTCTTTAATACTTTTTGCGACTGACTGTACACCTTCAAAATCGCCTTGACTGGCGATTGGAAAGCCTGCTTCAATAATATCAACGTGCATTTTTTCAAGCATCTTTGCGATACGAACTTTTTCTTCTTTGGTCATCGATGCGCCGGGGCTTTGCTCGCCATCACGCAACGTGGTATCAAAAATAATTAATTTATCTTTATTGCTATCATCAGACATCTTGCTTCTCCATTCTGAGCCCAATTATGCCATGGACTGCAGATTAATCTAACAGGGTTTTCATTCAAATTATTCAGCTAGTAAAGAGGTAGGCGCCCTAGCAAAACGCGCTATGTTATATATGCCCTAAGGCAG
>JAUVGM010000125.1 GCA_030593785.1 Gammaproteobacteria bacterium
TGAAATTATGAGGGAAGCTTCTGCATCAGCAACGGCAAGCAGGGCTTCTAAACGTCGCAAGGTTCGGTCTGTACGCCAATCCTTTGCCATTTCAACTGCGGCACGAACAAGCTGACCATTATGCTTATCAAGTTTTGCTTCAAAGTACTCAAATAAGGTAAAGGCATCGGCTGTTCCGCCGGCAAAACCTGCAATCACCTTATCATTATATAAACGGCGAACTTTACGGACATTGCCCTTCATAATGGTGTCACCCAAGGTCGCTTGACCATCTGCGCCAATGATCACTTTATTGCCACGACGAACTGAAAGGACGGTGGTACCTCGATATTGTTCCAAGATGAGCTCCAAATTAAAAATAAGAGAAAAAAGGGATTACCGCAAAGTAAGCAAGATAACTAAGGGCGCCGATTGTACACCGGTGAAAGTGCCTGAACAAACAAAAGGGACTAATTATTGTTTTATCAATGACTTAGCACAAAAATAAGGGGGGAATTGTTCGGAACATGGGGCAAAAGGGGGAGTCTAACTAAGTGTGTATGGCATTGACGGTTGTTTGCTTCGGAAATCAGGAATGTTACAGGCCGGTGAAATCGACTAAATCAAGGGAGCAAATCACTCATTTAATAACCATACTTTAATTATGACAAATCATTCCAATACGACTCTGTTATTCAGGAAGATGGGAGGCGATTATGAAATTTGCCAATAAAAACATCTATGTTTTACTAACAACATTCTCTTTAATCTTGTTATCAGCACAAGTGGCGCATGCAGGTAAGTTCTATCCTGGTGTCCAAAATCAGCCGTTCAACGTGACACAAAATATTGAAGAAGGTCAGTCATTTGAATTATCTCAAGGACAGATTAAAAGTCGCGTCGAGCATAAATTACTGAATTACTTACTCGGTAATACGATTGATAAATATCTGGATTTTG
This sequence comes from Gammaproteobacteria bacterium, assembly GCA_030593785.1. Lineage (GTDB taxonomy): Bacteria > Pseudomonadota > Gammaproteobacteria > UBA6429 > Thiohalophilaceae > JAGLTQ01. The sequence goes on from JAUVGM010000125.1 coordinate 940, forward strand.
GTCCAGAAGATGATACGGCTAAAAAGAGTAGTCAGCGTTTAAAGATAAGGATTGATAAACATAAGCTCTTTTTTATCTACCGGCATCAATTTGAATAAGCCAGAAATAATGCTTGAAGGTATTATTTAGAGGGAAAAAGAACGGATTCAATTTCTTTAATTTCTTCTTGTGCTTTTTTAATGGCATCAGGAAGGTCATCTTTTGATAAGCCGGTTAACTCCCATGATATGTTGTTGATCCTTGGAATTTCGTCATCTTCACTCATGGAGTCAAAATCAGCCATCACAGCAACAGCATTGGCTATATTTATAAGTGCTACTTCAGCAGGAAAATCTTTGGCCTTTTCTGGCTCATGATGAAACTCAACACACTCTTGCAGAACGGGGGCAAGTTTCCAGTGTTTCACTAATTCCGAGCCGACTTGCATATGGTCAAATCCAAAGACATGCCTTTCCGCTTCATAGGTTTCTAATTCTTCTGTGCCTTCCATTAGTAATAAAATCGCCTCATGTGATTTTTCAGGTAATTTATTGAACATAAGAAGCTGGCCAATATCATGCAGTAGACCTGCTATAAAAATAGATTCTGCGTGAACTTTCTTAGATTTTTTAGCGAGTATTTGTGCTAACAAACCACAATATAAACTGTGGTGCCAGAAGTCCTGCATAGTGATTAGATCATTTGGGATACCATCAAACGTTTCACTTGCAGCGGTTGATAACACCAGGTCACGAATTTTATTTGTACCAAGAATAGCAACGGCACGAGTGATGGTTTCAACTTCAGATGAGAGTCCGTAAAAGGCACTGTTGGCAATTTTTAACATACGTGCAACCAGCGCAGGATCCTGAGAGATAACTTTTGCCATATCATCTGCTGTTGCATCGGGATCATTGGCTAATTCGTTTACCTTGAGAGAAATTTCAGGGAGAGAAACTAAATCGCTGGCATTTTTAACTAAATCATGAACTTCAGATTCTGACATGTTGACATAAACCTCATTCTTTTTTTATTAGTCTAGTTTAAACATGATAACTATCTATAGCAAAGACGTGGCAACGTCACAGTTTAAAATAAAATACCTATAAATATTAGGTATAGGGTATCTACTTATTAATTAACCCATTTATTTTATTTTTAATCTCTTTTGTATCCCAATCAACGCCGCCAAATAAGGCATAACGAATATTGCCGGCCTTATCAATCACGTAACTGGTGGGAAAAGCAAAAACTCCCCAACGTTTTAATGCCTCACCTTTGTTATCAAATAAAATTGGAAAGCTAATATTCACTTTTGTTTTTAAAAAGTGCTCTACGGTTTTTCTATCCTCTGCCATATTAACGCCCAATATGAGGAAATCTTTAGCAGAAAAATGTTTTTGTAGTCGTTCCATTGAGGGCATTTCATGAACACAAGGTGGGCACCAGCTGGCCCAAAAGTTAACCAGAATAACTTTGCCTTTTAATTGAGTGAGATCGACTACTTGATTATTAAGATTCCTTAAAATTAATTTAGGTGGTACAGGATTACCTTTATAGATAGCGAGTTTGCGTTCTTTTTTCCCTGTGAGAACTTTTACCGGTTTTTTGGTTGTCGCTATATGATCTACGTAACGTTTTTTATAGGGTAGAGAATTTAAATAATGAGCAGCACGTTTTAATGTGGCAGGTAGTTTAAGACTCATTTCTTGTTCATAACTATCTGCATCAGGACGGAAATAATAACGATCCCGCACGCCTTTAACACGCTGTACAAAAACATCGCTGCCACTTTTCTCTAGTGCAGGAATAGTTTTATCTAGCTTCCAGTACCAGGGAGATTTTTTTGGCTGCAGCACAAAAAGCGGCAGGTTAGTCTTTTTAACAATATCGAGTAATTTAGCTTCTACACCAGGTTCAGGCGTTTCAGTATAAAATTTTGGACTCATAAGAATAACGCCAGCAAGTGCAGGGCTATTTTTGTATTGCGTTTGCCAGAGACGTGCCCCTTTTAAAACAGGTAAACTGCCGCGACCGGTTGTAACTGGTATAATTTTCTTTCCTGTTCTCTTATATGCGTATTCAATGAGTTCGCTGATGTCGGTATCGGGTATACGATCCATGCTGCTACTGGCAACAGGAAGAAAGTGCGCAGCAAAAAGATCAATACGCCAAACCTCAATATTATCTTTAGCCAGTTGCGTTGCAATATCATGCTCAGACTTTTGTGGCCCCGCTTCTGAATATAGCCAAAGGAATAATATTTTGGATTGACTTCCTAAAGGTTTGTATACGGTTACTTCAACTTCAGTTTCCACATTTAAAGGAATCAAAAGAGATTCTGTTGCAAAAGATAAACGGGAATAAAAGCTTACAAAGAGCAATGTTAATAGCAGCAGAATTGTATAAAAATTAAATTTTATTAAATGACGTATGTGCATGGTTTGAAATATCCGGCTTTGGCCTTATTATGTTTATATGAATATCTTATCCTTTAATTGGATTTGGTTTAATATGTTTTAACAATTTTAGGAGCAAGAAATGAAGAAATGGCAATGTGTAGTGTGTGGATTTATTTATGATGAAGCCGCGGGTATTCCTGATGAAGGTATTGCGCCAGGTACAAAGTGGGAAGATGTTTCTGATGACTGGATTTGCCCGGACTGTGGTGTTGGTAAATCAGACTTTGAAATGGAAAAAATAAGTTAATGGCAGCGGAACACCCTATTGTTATTGTTGGAAGTGGTTTAGCGGGATATAACGTTGCACGTGAATTTCGCAAACTAAATACAAGCACAGAGTTAATTATTGTTGCAGATGATGCTGCTGATTTTTATTCTAAACCGATGTTATCGAATGCCCTGGCGAAGAATAAAATGGCACAGGAGTTAGTCATTGCGGATGCTGAAAAAATGGCGTTCGATCTTAATGCTAAAGTTTTAAAACATACTCGCATTAATAAAATTGATCCGGACAATTATAGTATCTCTACCTCCGACAATGAATTAATCGAATATAGTCAGCTGGTACTTGCATTGGGTGCCTCTGCAATACAATTACCAATAGCGGGCAACGCAGCAGATAAGCTTCTTGTTGTTAATGATCTTGCCAGTTACGCCGATTTTAGAAATGCCATTGCCGATAAGAAAAAGATAGCGATTATTGGTGCGGGTTTAATCGGTTGTGAATTTGCCAATGACCTGGTGCTTTCAGATTATAATGTTTTTATGCTGGATCTTGCTGAATTGCCACTGAATCGGTTATTGCCTGAGCAAGCGGGTGAATACTTAAAAACGGCATTAGCGGAACAGGGTGTAAATTGGTACCTGGGACAAAAAACAAAACAAATTAATTTTACTGAGTCAGTTTTTAAAATTGATTTGGAAAATGGAATAACATTTGAAGTTGATGTTGTTTTATCTGCGGTTGGTTTAAGGCCTAATGTACAGTTGGCTAAAGAAGCAGGGCTTGAGGTTAATAACGGTATTGTTGTTAATAAAAATCTTGCAACGAATAAAAAAGGTATTTTTGCTCTGGGCGATTGTGCTGAAGTTGAGGGTTTATTTTTACCTTATGTTATGCCGTTAATGAATTCAGCACGTGCAATTGCAAAAAGTTTAAATGGTGAAACAACATCCGTTAATTTTCCTGCAATGCCGGTAATGGTTAAAACACCTTCCTGTTCAGTGGTTGTCGCACCACCTGCGAATGGTATTGAGGGTGAATGGATAATTAAACAAGATGAGAATGGTGTGCATGCACAGTATTTTGACAAGGATGGCAAGCTTCATGGTTTTGCCCTGGTGGGTAAAGCGGTAGAAGATAAACAGGCCCTGACCAAAGAGCTTCCTGCGGTATTAGCCTAGTATTTATAGGTACCGGAGTCACCTTTGTTTGAAGCTTATAATATTGAAATTTATATATGGATGATTAACTGAGAAAACCTTTTAAATTGAGGTGACTCCGGTACCTCACACTAATCTTCTATATTTTGTGCAGGTGTATTGATATTAACTTTGAGTTCATAAATATGTTCTTGAATTTGATCGACTAAATTAGTTGTTAAGCTGCTACCCTCATCTTTTATCGGCATGAGTATTTTTTGAATATCAAAACAAATATCTGCTTGTCTTATAAAACCAAATGTTGCAGCAGTTCCTTTAAGGGTATGAATGAGACGATAAAACAACTCGAGTGCACTCTCATTGGTTAGATCAGCTTGATATTCGATCCAGCTGTTTTCAATGGCCAGAAATTTTTCAGGAAGCTGTTGGCAATACTTTTTATTTAAAGCTTCCATGCGTTCATTAAATTTATGTTGTTTTTCGTCGTTCATCTTATTTTATTATATTTGTGAGAATAACGAGTCCTTCTGGAAATAACCTTTAGACTAACATAGAAATAAAAATCTTAAATGCGTATTAGCCAGCTTTTTATTAAAGTTAAAATCTTCGTTGTGCTTTTTACAATCATGCTCAACTATTTGTTAGAATAGAAAAATGGATGTTTCTTATATTATTGACCCCTTAAATGATGCACAACGTCAGGCGGTGTGTGCTCCAGCCTCAAATATTCTCGTTTTAGCCGGTGCCGGCAGTGGTAAAACACGTGTGCTGGTGCATCGCATCGCCTGGCTAATGCAGGCTGAAAATATTTCCCCTTACGGCATATTAGCGGTGACCTTTACCAATAAAGCCGCAGCAGAAATGCGCGGCCGAATTGAAAATCTATTGAGTATTCCTTCCAGCGGTTTATGGGTCGGGACTTTTCATGGTATTGCACACCGTCTTTTGCGTGCACATTGGAAAGAAGCTGATTTACCACAGACTTTTCAAATTATGGACAGTGAAGATCAACACCGTGCATTAAAGCGAGTCATACGTGAGATGGGCCTTGATGAAAAACGCTGGGTACCACGTGAAGCACAGTGGTGGATCAATGGAAAAAAAGATGAAGGTTTGCGTCCTGATAATATAGAACATAAAAATGATATGTTCCTGAAACACATGGTTGAAATATATCGTCAATACGAAGCCATGTGTCAACGTAATGGTTCGCTTGATTTTGCTGAACTTTTATTACGTGCCTATGAATTATGGGCTAAACGCCCCGATGTTTTGATGCATTACCAACAACGCTTTCAAAATATCCTGGTGGATGAGTTTCAAGATACAAACACCATTCAATATGCATGGATAAAATTGCTTGCTGGCGATACAGCAAATGTATTTGTCGTTGGTGATGACGATCAATCTATATATGGCTGGCGTGGTGCGCAAATAGAAAACATTTATAAATTTGCAAAAGATTATAAAAATGCCTCTAACTTCCGTTTAGAACAAAATTACCGTTCAACCGGAAACATTCTCGGTGCAGCAAATGCCTTGATTGCCAATAATACCAATCGCATGGGTAAAGAATTATGGACCGATGGCAGTGATGGTGAATTAATAGAAATTTATAGTGCTTTTAATGAAATTGAAGAAGCTCGTTATATCGTTGACAAAATTGCAGCGTGGACTGATCAGGGCGGCTTGCGAAGTGAAAATGCTATTTTATACCGCTCCAATGCACAGTCACGTGTACTTGAAGAAGCCTTAATGCAAAGCGGCACACCTTACCGTATTTATGGCGGACTCCGTTTCTTTGAACGACAGGAAATTAAAGATGCCATTGCTTACCTGCGTTTAATAAGTATTAAAAGTGATGACGCTTCCTATGAACGAATTGTAAATGTACCTACAAGAGGTATTGGTAACAAAACAGTAGATCTTGTTAGAAGTTATGCGCGCGCAAATGAAGTCTCAATGTGGCAAGCAACATTAAAATTGATTGAGCAAGGTGAAATAACATCTCGTGCATTAAGTTCGTTACAACAGTTTGTCGATTTAATTTGTGAAATGGAAGTTGATTTAAACAAGATGGAGTTGTTTGAACAAATTGAACACGTCATTCACCATAGTGGCTTGATCCCGCATTTCGAAAAAGAAAAGGGTGAGAAAGGC
>JAUVGM010000043.1 GCA_030593785.1 Gammaproteobacteria bacterium
AGTGAACGCTCCGCATAATTTTTGTATCCCAATAATTGAGCAAGCTCATGACGAAGAGCAAGAATGTCTTCCATTACTTCGCTGTTATCATATTCACCTGCATTTGGTCCTTGCTCTGAAGCACGAGTAGCATAGGCTTGATACATTTCTTCACGCAAAGCACGATCATCTGCATAACTGATCATCGCGTAATAAGAAGGAAAGTTTAAGGTAAACAACCAGCCGTCTAACTCTTTTGCTTCAGCCGCCTGTTTGGACATTGCTAATGCAGACTCTGGTAAACCGGCTAACAGTTTTTCATCGGTAATGTGTTTAGACCATGCTTGTGTTGCGTCTAAAACATTTTCTTCGTACTTACTTGTTAACTTCGAAAGCTGTTGGCGAATTTCACGAAAACGCTTTTTCTTTTCTACTGGTAAATCAATGCCGGATAAATGAAAATCGCGTAATGCATTATCAATGATCTTCTTTTGTGCCTCGTCTAACTTTTTAAATTCTGCTGAATCTTTAATAGCCTGGTACGCTTCATACAGCTCAACGTTTTGACCCATCTCGGTGCTGTACTCACTTAATAGTGGTAAACAATTGTTATAGGCATCACGCAACTCATCTGAGTTCACAACCGAATTCATATGACTCACCGGCGACCACATACGACCTAAATGATCATCCATGTCTTCTAATGGCTGGATTAAATTATCCCAGCTGTAGTGTTCATTCTCTTTTAACAGGCGCTTAATTTCTTCACGATTAGATTCAATAACCGCTTCAATCGTAGGCTCAACATGTTCTGGTTTGATGTGTTGAAAAGGCGGTAACCCTGTCATAGCCAATAGAGGATTTTCTGTGCTCATTTAATGCTTTTTCCTAATTCGGTCGCGTACAATACTTATATTTATAAGGCCGTAATTTACCATGCCAGCTAGCTATACAACAGATAAGGACACATTTAATCATGAACACAGCTGACAGCAATAATTCACACCCTTATGAGCAACTCACACCCGATTGTATTCTTGATGCCCTGGAAGATGTGGGATTTGAACCCACTGGAAGCTTATTAGCACTCAATAGTTATGAAAACCGGGTTTATCAGGTCAGCCTGGAAGATGGCACATTTGTTATTGCCAAATTTTATCGACCTAATCGCTGGTCAGATGCGGCGATTTTAGAAGAACATGCTTTTTCTCAAGAACTTGCCGACCAGGAAATTCCCATTGTTGTGCCTCTCGCCATTAATGGTAAAACCCTGTTTGAATTTAACTCTTTTCGCTTCGCTGTTTTCCCTCGCCAAGGTGGTCGAGCTCCAGAACTTGAGCAACCAGAGACACTAAAGCTACTTGGGCGTTCTCTTGGACGATTACACTCCGTTGGCGCAACGCGTCCTTTTACTGATCGTCCTAAAATCACAGTGCAAAATTTTGGTTATGACTCACTCAAATTCTTATTAGATAACGACTTTATCTCTCCTGAAGTAAGGACTAACTATCAGCAAGCCGCAGAAGAAGCCTTACAACTTGTCGAACAGCGATATGAAGCTATTTTCCCAAGAAATATTCGTTTACACGGTGATTGTCACCCCGGCAATTTACTCTGGCGGGACGATGCACCCCATTTTGTCGATTTGGATGATTGTAGAATGGGGCCCGCTATTCAGGATTTATGGATGTTACTTTCAGGTACAAGCGATGAAATGAGCATTCAATTCAGGCACATCTTAGAAGGCTACGAAACCTTTTTTGAGTTTGACCCTGCCGAACTTTCACTGATTGAAGCTTTACGTACCTTGCGCTTACTCCATTACAGTGCATGGTTAGCACGCCGTTGGGATGATCCCGCTTTCCCGCAACACTTCCCCTGGTTCAATAGCCCTCGCTACTGGGAAGACCAAATGATCACCCTGCGTGAGCAAATTGAGCGTTTACAAGCACCAAGCCTTCAACTTTAATAACCTGATTATCTAAATTGCCTCCCTAGCCAAGCAGCAGAATACACACTTAATTTTTGCATAATGCATTTTTAACTAAAAAATAGTTCTTAAAATCAAATTTGATGCAATTTTATGAATAAATATATTCTTATTTTCGATATAACTCATCGAATAATTAGATGGGTCTAATCTTTTCAAGTACTTAGATCGAGTCTCAGAAGTTTAGTATATAACCATCTAATTATTCAGGTTATTTATTTGATTATTAGTTTTATGCATACTCCCTCTTGTTCTAAAAAATAATAAAAAATATTTATACCCCACCCCCTCACGTTCTTAAACTAACGATATGTCGGAGACAGTGCTATGGATAAAAGAATAGATAGAAGGACTTTTCTTAAATTCAGTAGCGCAGGGATCGCAAGCGCATTACTAGGAAGTACGGGACTGCTCAGTTGGACCCCGCGCGCAGAAGCAGCAACCATTACTCAAACCTTTTATATCACCGAGGGTTTTATTACCCAGCCTGATGGTATTGATGTTTATTTTCGCGGATTCAGTCCCAGCACAAATAGCCTCACCGTTCCCGGTGCGCAAATGATTGTGCAAGAAGGTGATACCGTTCGAATTACTATTGTGAATACACTTGGAACAAGCCACAGCTTTAAAATTGATGGTGTTGTAGATAGCGGTCGAATTTATGGCGGTCAAACTAAAACTATCGAGTTCCAGGTTAATAATGCAGGTACCTATCTTTACTACGATGCACGTAATGCACCTTATAATCGTTTAACTGGATTGCATGGTGGCTTTGCTGTTATGCCACGAGGAAGTAGTGATGAGATTTATGATGGTAGTCCGCGCTTCGTACAACAGTACTTTTGGTTATTCCACGATATCGATCCTGTTTGGCATAACGCCATTCGTAATCGCAATACACCCAACACACGTTATAGCCCACGTTACTTCACCTTAAATGGTTTAAGTGCCCGGCCTCCCGGTGCACCGGGTGCCCATGATCCAAATGTTGATGCTATGGCTGATCCTCGATCTGCGTTACATGGTCATGTAGGAGATCGCACGTTATTGCGTGTATTAAATCCCGGCCTATGTCAGCAATCTGTTCACACACATGGCAATCACATGGAATGGATTACTGACAACGGACAAGTCCGTGATGAAGTTTGGTCTAAAGATTGTATTTATCTTGAAGGTAACATGGGTAAGTTTGATGCTATCTATCCCTTTGAATCTCCACCTGATGCAGAACCACCTGTAAATACAGGCACATATCCAATGCATCTTCATACTGAAATGTCTCAAACCGCAGGCGGTGGCATGTATATGTTCGGCGCACTAACAGACATTTATTTTGAATAGGGAGAATTGATAATGGGAATGAGAAGAAGATCAAGCAGTACTGATACCACTACAACAGATACAACCACCACAACTTCAGGCGGTATGGATGGCGGCGGTGGTGGTGGCGGAGGCATGGGTGGCGGCGCTTGTTATGTTTATCCCGGCGCACCTGCTACCCCTGGTCTAACCAATGCAGATGTTACCTATGACCTTGGTATAGATATGCAAATTCCACTCACCATGGATGATGGCAATACCATCAACATGTGGGGCTTTAGTGATAACGGCGGCAACATGGATGGTATGGGCGGTGGCGGCGGAGGTATGGGTGGCGGAACATTCCCATCACCTGCAATGCGTATGCGTCAAGGCGATATCGTCCACACAAATTTAAATGTCGGCATGATGTGGATGCATACTGTACATCACCACGGTATTGAACCAGCCCATACTTCTGATGGTGTCGGCCACATAACATGGGATGTTGCTAACGGGACGTATACTTACCAATGGCGCCCGGCTCATGCAGGGACTTATTTCTACCACTGTCATACCAATACCGTCTTGCATGCCGAAATGGGAATGTACGGTGTACTCATTGTTGATCCTCCTGAAGGTGCAGGCACGTTATTTTCAGGTGGTCCAACCTATGATGTTGAAGCCTTCTGGGTGGTTGATGAAATAGATTCAAGTTGGCATAACTTGCCATGGGATGCCGGTACCTGTGGTGGCGATGTTGGTTTGAATGAATTGAACCCGGATTACTTTGTCATCACCGGTGTTGATGGCAGTGGTAACTCAGCAATGAACTTACCACCCATTTCAGCAACTGTGCAACGCGGTCAGAAGTTACTGGCGCGATATATTTGTGCAGGTTATCACCCACAGAAAATTCGTTTTGGCGGCCTAACCGGAAAGATTTATGCTTCCGATGGTCGACCCTTACCGAAACCTGTCAGTGTCACAGAAATTCGTGCAGCATCCGCTGAACGTTATGACATTATCTTTGAACCAACAGAACGAGGAACATACTTAATAGAAACGGATATCATTCATTGGGTAACCGGAGATGTACTTGGAACAACACGCACCAGCATTACCGTGACGTAGAATAAAATAATAATAACTATAAATAAGCGTAATAACGCAGTACGGGGAAAGAAGAAATTCTTTCCCCCTTTTTTTATTTAAAATTTAGAATCTACAGCATCAATAAAAGTAAAAATGACAAACTGATTTGCATTAAAATAACGTTTTATACATAACACTACCTGACTTAATATTCCTTTTTACCTCTGTATATCATAATAGGGACTCTTGGTAGGTATGCGCTCCATAGCTTAACCGTTAAACTAAACTACAGAACAATTATGAATAAAACTGAATTTAATGAATGTATAAAAATGCTCAGAAGTAATGACCAGATGATATATGAAGATGGATATCATTGGCTTCAGGGGGATTTAGATAAATACATCGAAGAATTGATTCAGCTAATGCTGAATGAAGAAAATCCCGATATGAAAAGCAAATTTGTAGAGCTACTGGGCAACTCTCAGAACCCGATAGTCATACCTTATTTAGAAGCAGAGTTAAAAAATCCGCATGAGGATGTAAGAAGCTGGGCATATAGTTCGCTGCGCTATTTTGAAAATTCGGAAGCGGAAAACCTTGCGGATAAATTTAAAGAAAAAAATCCTGATGAAACATTTCTATAAATAAAAACATAGCCCGGCAAAATGACAATAAAAAATATTCTTACATTTCTATTAATAATCATAGCAAGCCAAACACAGGCTTCATGGAGTGGTTTTGCCCATGTTACCCCTGAAAATCAAAAGAAATATGGTATTAATGTCAAAGTAACAACGGTTAAAAATAAAAAATCATATAAAGTTGAGTTCAACATCAGGGGCTCTGGCCACAAACATGCGTGGCTTGTAATATCTTCATCTCCCCTTACAAAAAAAGAACAAAAATTGCGAAGTTCGATATGGTTCAAAAAAACCACGAATAAGAAAATTGTCTCAATAACAAAACTTAAGCCTTCTGTAAAAACCAGGTATAAGGAGCTCCTTAATATCTCACAAATAGAGAATGGCTATATTTACATTGATTTCCCGGACATTGTAATGGACGGCGGCTACTACTATTCAATAGATTTAAATGCTTATTATCTATATCATAAAAAATGGTTCACAAGGATCTTAGCCCCACTCGCTCCCGCTGAGCCCTATAAAAAACATTATTATTTGATACAGTAGCACCATGAAAAAATACTACTTGGTTTTTTACTAATCCTGGGCAGCTTAATCTATTCTGGTGTTACTAATGGTGGATTAGACATATTTATCCTGACATTATTATTTATTTTATCTCTTTCAATATTAATAAGAATTGTAACTAACAACTCAAGATTGCTGACCAAAAGCTACGCGATTTTCCACTGCGCTTATGCCTGCCAGTGAGCTTGGTCGTTACCTAATTAAGAGCACTCAAATATGTCAGACGAAGATCTAAACAAAGAAGCATCTGTAAAACTATCGCTCGGACACTTACTTATTGTTTGGGATATTTTGTCTAACAAACTATCTTGCTTTCCAATAACAGATGACTTTACCGAAGAAGAGAAAAGAGCAATATGGGCTCTCGAAGATTTATGTGAACAAGAGCTAGTCAACAATGGAATCAGAAGTATGTCTGATAAAGAGTGGAATCAACTAATTGGGGAAGCAACTGAATTTGTTAAAACCATACCCGCAGAGTTTCTGGATTAACGTGAATAGTTTTAAACAACATAACATGCCCAAAGCTGGCTCCGCAGGACGCGAAAAGCGGCGCCCCTTGTTTAAATCGTTGTGCAGTAAAAGGAAATTATTTCAACTTTAGAAATAATCTATTCGAAGATAATTATTCCCATTCAAGCTCGGTATAAACTTTTAACGCGTTACGTCCTTTTAAAGAATCATAATTATTTAAATATTTAAAGCGCGCTTGATTAATTCGACTGATTTCATGAGCACCGCCACCGCTTTCGATAAACAGTGAAATGGTATTGCGTAAGAAAGATAAATAGCTTCCTGTATCTTTAATCGCTTTATCTAAGGTTGTTGGTGAACCATGTCCTGGAACAAGATGTTTTGGTTTAAACCCTGCCATGCTATTAAAAACATGTAACCAGCTTTTTGAATTAGATTGCTCACCAATACCCAACATACGTTCGGTATAAACAATATCACCGGTAAACATGACTTTACTTTGCGGCAACCAGATAAAAGCATCACCCGGTGTATGTGCCTGACCACGAAAATAAATTTCAAACTTAACTTTTCCTAAGGTAAAGTTGTAATCATCTTTAAAGGTGATGTCGGAAAATTTTTCTTTAGTGCCTTTTATTCCATCTTTACCAATACGAGATTCAAGCATTGACCATTGTGAACCAGAACGAGCTTTATGATCTTTTTTGGCTGCTTCGCTGGAAATAATTTTCGCGCCTAGTGAACTAAAATAGTCATTACCAAACCAGCGATGATCCTGACCACCACTATTAATAACATAGCGGATCGGTTTGTCCGTTACGCTCTTGATTATTTTATGCAGTGCTTTAGCACCTTTTAAACTACCACCAGAATCAATTAGAACTACACCATCGTTCGTAACCACAAAACCAAATGTCGCGTTATTTCCTAAATTTATTTTATTTCGATTCGTTAATGGCCCGACAATAGCCCAGGTATTTTTTGTTACTTGTTTTAGCATCAGGCTCTGTTTGTCAGATGCCTCTGCTGTTGCCACTGTAAAACAAAACACAAGAACAAAATATTTTATTAAATTCATAACGGGCCTAAAATAAATTTATTGATAATATAGAAAAACAAAAGGTTATTTTAAAACGACATTAACACTCTCAAGAAGTTGAGTGCCACTAACAGGCTTTTCAAGATGAACATCATAACAATCATTTATTTTTTCTGCAGAATTAAACTGATCATTATAACCACTGACTAAAATTATTTTAATATCAGGATCTTTTTTCTTTATTTTCTCTGCCAGCTCAAAACCATTTAATCCTGGCATAATGATATCTGAAATGACAACGTCAAATTTTTTCTTCTTAATGGCATCAATCGCTTCAGAAGCGTTTAGAGCCATTTCAACCTTGTGTCCGGCTCCTCTTAAAATTTCTGCTGTAAGTTCAGTTAATGCAACTTCATCGTCAACAACAAGAATATCACAAGATTCTCTATCTAAAGGTACCTGACTCTCTATTTTATTTTCACTTGATTTATGCCCCTTTTCTCTGGGGAAATAAAGAGTAAATAATGAGCCCTTACCTTGTTTTGATTCAACTTTCACTGCACCATGTTCACGTTCTACAAAGCCATATACCTGGCTCAAACCTAAACCTGTTCCACCTTCACTTTTTGTACTAAAAAATGGATCAAATATTTTTGCAGCAGTTTCACTATCCATACCCGTACCTGTATCCATAATGGATAAACGAATATATTCACCCGTTGATAGTCCATATTTTTCTGCGGCAGAGACTCCCAGTTTTGTATTAGCCGTCAGGATAGTTAAAACACCTTTTTCACCCATTGCATGTTTAGCGTTAATACATAAATTAAGTAACGCGTTCTCAAAATCACTCGTGTCAATATTAACATTCCACATATCATCATCTAAATTGATATTTAGCTTAATAGCCGCAGTAAGAAGTTTCTCCAACATCGGCTGGGCTTCTTTTATCAAATTATTAATATTAACAAGCTCTGAAGTTACAGCAGTCTTTCGTGTAAAGGCCAAAAGTTTGTTGGTTAACTTAACGCCATTATCACTGGCTTTGGCAATTTGCTTAACATAACCCATTAACTTTGGATCGTTCTCCACTTTTTCTTTTAATAATTCAGCATAACCACTGATAATTCCCAGCATGTTATTATAATCGTGAGCAATACCACCTGTTAATTTCCCTAAAGCTTCAAGCTTCAAGCCTCGGCGCACTACTTCTTCTGAATTATAATGCGCACGAAATTCAACCTCTCGTTCCAGTGCTTTCTGATTATTAATTAAATTCCTGACCCGCGCCAATAACTCTTCTTTAATAATCGGTTTGGTCACGTAATCTGTAATACCCATATGATATAAACTAATACGTCTTGAATTATCATCGAATGCGGTAATCGCCAGTATCGGTGTATCACCTTTTAGTCCATCAAGCCTTCGTATTTTATTAATTAACAAGACACCACTTATTTCACCGCCTAAAACAATATCTGTTACAACCAGGTGATAATGATTTTTAAGGAAAGCCTGTAATGCATCTTCAGCATTATCGAATGCATCAACTTCAAGACCGCGTTCATTAAACATTGCGTTAATATAATCGCGTTGTGATTTTTGATCTTCTATATAAAGGACCTTTCCCGAAAGAGGTTTATCAATTTCGGTAAAGCGTGCGATAAAATTCACTATCTCATGAATATTATCCTTAGAAAAAACATCCGTTATACCGGCAGTAATGGCCTGTTTCATGACATCAAAATGATCTTTTGAAGTCAGTAAGACAATTGGCGTATGTCTGTAATTATCGAGTTTTCTGATTTTCTGCGTAAGCTCATAACCATCCATATCATCCAGATATAAAGGCAAACAAATACAATCAAATTTATCATTATCTAACGCTTCAAGTGCATCTTTACCTGTCGAAGAAAATACATGTTCAATATCAGTATCAGCCAGGATAGTCGCAATCATTTTCTGGAATAGTGTGACTCTATCTATAATTAACGTTTTCACATAAAACTCCAAAAATATGATATTTATTTAAATAATAATATTTAATAACCTTACATATATTGTAATAGAAAAGGCTGCTTTTTACATAAAAATCATCACTGTCTGAATACGTATATACCCTAAGAATATTATCTGTATACGAGTGCTAATTATTCAGGTTTCCATATCCCTACTGCTGGATCATTTGTAGCTATACTTTTACCCGCTCTTGCTGGTGGTGCTTCTGGCTCAGTTTGTTGTGTTTGGCTATTTGCACGATCACCTGAAACATTTTTTGTAAATGCCGCCAATTGGTCAATTAATTCCTCGCGCTCTTCATCCGAGCCCGGGTAATCACCCAGCATATAGCCAGAAACGGCTGCGAAATATTGCAGTGCAACCATCATATTTTGTTTCGCGGATTCATCATGTTGGCAAATTACGCCGTATAAATTATCGATTAACTGGTCTGATAAAGTAATGTCATTGCTCATTTTTTCTGCCTTCCCACCTATTTTATTTAGCCGCAGATTCTACATTCCTTTATAATGGACGAACAGTAAAACATGTCCTGACATTTCATCAGGTCTTACATTCAGACTACTTTACGAGACTATTATGAGCCAACATTACGATCTTTTATCTATAGGTGCCGGTAGCGGCGGTTTATCAGCGTGTGAACGTGCAGCAGAATATGGCAAGAAAACGGCCGTGATTGAAAATAAAACAGTCGGCGGCACCTGTGTAAATATTGGCTGTGTACCGAAAAAAGTTATGTGGTTTGCCTCGGAAATTGCGGGTGCACTTGATGATGCGAAAGGTTACGGCTTTGACGTTAAAGTAAATGGCTTTAACTGGGCAAAACTGGTTGAAGCACGTCAAGGTTATATTAAGGGCATTACTGATTGGTATGGTAATTACTTAAAAGATTCCGATATTGATTATATTCAAGGTACGGCAAAGTTTATTGATGCACATACGCTTGATGTTGATGGTACACAATATACTGCTGATCATATTGTCATTTCTCCAGGCGGTTACCCCATTGTTCCTGATGTACCGGGCGCAGAACACGGCATCACTTCTGATGGTTTTTTTGCTTTAACAGAACAACCAAAACGTGTGGCGGTGGTAGGTGCAGGATATATTGCCGTTGAATTAGCCGGTGTTTTAAATGGACTCGGTAGTGAAGTGTCTATGTTATTACGTCGTGAACATTTTCTTGGTAGTTTTGATTCCATGTTACGTGAAACGTTAATGGAAGACATGGTCAATGCAGGTATAAATTTAATGACCCGCATCAATGTTGAAAGAATAGATAAAAATGATGATGGTACATTAACCGTTCATTGTCAGGGTGGGATAGTGTGTGAAAACATTGATGCGCTCGTATGGGCAATCGGTCGTGCGCCCAATACTGCTCCATTAGATCTGGATGCAGCCGGTATTAAATATACTGAACAAGGTTATATTCCAACGGATGAATTTCAGCAAACAAATGTTGAAGGAGTATATGCTGTCGGTGATGTAATTGGCGAAGCACAACTTACACCG
>JAUVGM010000310.1 GCA_030593785.1 Gammaproteobacteria bacterium
TGCAAGTAAAGTTCCGGTGTATGCAACATCTCATATTTATACTGGTAATTTAAATCCAGCTCGTGATCGACTTATGAATGATATACGTTTTGGTGATATGCCCTGGGTATTAACAGAAAGCACATCACATCGTGGCTTACGTAATGAAATTGAAAAGTTAATTTCTAAAGAAGGTAATAAACATCAACGTTTATACGCAATGGGCGTTGATGCATTTAATATTATTGCGGCATTAAATACCTTAAAAGCCTATCCCTATGAACGCTATCAAGGTGAAACAGGAAGTCTGAGCCTGGATGAGAAACAACGCATTAAACGACAACTCAGTTGGGTTTACTTCCGCAGTGGCCGTCCAAGATTACTTGAGCAAGCGAACCAGTAGTGATTAAAAAAGCAATGGCGACGACTCGCGAGCTTGGGGAAGTTACCGAAAGCCTAGCTTGCGAGTATTTGGAAAAAAAAGAATTCAAATTACTTGAACGAAATTTCAACTGCCGCTTTGGTGAAATTGATCTAATAATGCAAGACAAGGATAGTCTTGTTTTTGTTGAAGTTCGTTACCGTCGCAGTAATAACTTTGGCAGTGGCGCCGAATCCATTACTGCCAGTAAACAATCAAAATTAATTAAAACAGCATCTGCATATTTACAACGGCATGCTAAACTGAACAAATATCCAGCACGATTTGATGTTGTATCAATAACCGGTTCAATTGATACTGATGATATTAATAATATTGATTTCGACTGGATAAAAAATGCATTTGGAGCATGAAGGAAAGTTACAATGAGTACTGACACTACAGCAAACAACGTTAAATCTATTTTTGATAATAGTATTAAGGCAAAACAAGATGCAAGAGACGTCCTCAACTTGCCAATTACTACTGCTATCGAAGCAATGGCCGCTGCATTAAAAAATGGCAATAAAATATTAAGTTGTGGTAATGGTGGTTCTGCTGCAGATGCACAACATTTTGCTGCTGAGCTTGTCTGTCGTTTTGAAAGAGAACGTCCGGCATTAGCCGCTATCGCTTTAACCGTCGACACATCTGCGCTTACTGCAATTTCTAATGATTATCACTACGATGAAACCTTTGCCCGCCAAATTGATGCGTTAGCCAAACCCGATGACGTCCTGCTTGCAATATCAACCAGTGGATTTTCACCAAATATAGTACGTGCAATTGAACAAGCACATGAACAGGAAATGGTTGTAGTAGCGCTAACAGGTCGAGATGGTGGACAAGTCGCCAAAATATTAAACGACAATGACATTGAAGTTCGTGTTCCTTCAGAATCGACAGCACGTATTCAGGAAGTCCATCTACTCACTATTCACTGTTTATGTGATCAAATTGATAACCTTCTTTTCCCTGAAGAAAGTTAAATTGAAATACTGTGAGTGAAAATTCTTTGTCATTAAATTCGAACTTTATTCAATCTATAAAAAAAATTCTTAAAGACGATCAAATTCTTATCGATCCTGCTGATGTCTGGAGTTATGGCTATGATAATAGTCGGCGTCATGCTGTACCAGACATGGTTGTACAACCATCAACACATGAACAGGTTCATCAAATTGTTTCTTTGTGTAATGAACATAAAATACCTCTTACCGCCCGAGGCCGAGGTACAGGAACAACAGGGGCCACAGTACCTCTGCAAGGCGGCGTAGTACTTTCAACCGAAAAATTAAATCATATTATTAAAATAGATCCGGCAAACAGATATATTGTCGTTGAACCTGGTGTAACCAATCAACAGGTACAAGATGCCGTAAAAGAACATGGTTTTTTCTGGCCGCCAGATCCAACCAGCAGTGCATATTGTTCAATAGGTGGAAACCTCGCCTATAACTCAGCAGGACCACGTACCATCAAGTATGGAACACCGCGAGAAAATACGTTTGGTTTACGCGCTGTTACAGGATTAGCGGAAGAGATCCGTACGGGTGTATATACTTCAAAAGGCGTTGTCGGTTATGACTTAACGCGTTTGCTGATTGGTTCAGAAGGTACGCTTGCTATTATCACAGAAGCCACGCTTAAACTTACACCATTGGCTGAAAGTAAACGCACCATGCAATTAATATATGTCGATATTGAATCTGCAGCTAAAGCGGTCTCAGCAATAATGGCACAACCTACCATACCCTGTGCACTCGAATTCATCGATGGTAAAGCGATTGATATGATTCGTAATTATTCTGACATTACCTTTCCAGACAATGCGGGTGCGATGTTGATGGTTGAAGTCGACGGTCCAGAGAGCCAGCTCGACGTCTCTGTTGCAGATATCAAAAAAGCAAGTCAATGCTCATCCTTACTTGAGTTTAAAGTAGCAAAATCAAAAGAAGAAGTTGATGCGCTATGGGCAACACGCAAGGCGTTATCTCCCGCATTAAGAAATATATCGCCAAAGAAAATTAATGAAGATGTGGTCGTACCTGTCTCAAATATTCCTGCTTTAATACATGGACTAGAAAAACTTTCTGCTAAATATGATATCCCTATTATTAACTTTGGCCATGCGGGCAATGGTAATATTCATGTAAACCTGTTGTTTAATCCTGACGATGAAATACAAAATAAAAACGCACATCTTTGTTTAGATGCGGTATTTGATTTAGTACTAGAGCTTGATGGTACACTTTCAGGTGAACATGGTGTTGGTATTGAAAAAAGAGATTTTGTTGATCGTGAAATTGAACCAGTCACACTGGCATTAATGAAGCGGATTAAAAAAGAGTTTGATCCTAATGACATTCTTAATCCAGGAAAGATGTTTCCTTTGGATTAATTGAATAATAAACAGATACCATGTCATTCCGGCATGCTTTTAGCCGGAATCCACTTTTAACATTAGATTCCGGCTCGCACTTTGCTTGGCCGGAATGACGAGCAAACTATTCCAAGTTTATATATGGCGCAATCAATCGACCAAAATCACATCTGGCACCCTTACAGCGCCATGAACTCTGACTTACCTGTTTATGAAGTTGCCTCAGCCGATGGTGTACGTCTCAAACTAAAAGATGGCAGAGAACTCATTGATGGCATGTCTTCATGGTGGTGCATGATTCATGGCTATAACCATCCACAAATGAATGAGGCACTAGAGAAACAAATAAAAAAAATGTCTCATGTGATGTTTGGTGGTTTAACTCATGGA
>JAUVGM010000324.1 GCA_030593785.1 Gammaproteobacteria bacterium
CATGATCTTCTGGTTCATGAACATCTTCTTGTTGTTCAAAACCCAACTCCAATAAACGTTGCCGCAGATGAGCCAGTGGTTTTTCCATTAAAAACCCGGTTAAGTACCAGGAAGCAAAAGGAACTAACTCTCCTCGACCCAAACCAATAAACAAAACGTGATATTCGTCAGCAATTAATTCTGCATTATTACCTTGGGCTGCCAGCTTAAGCATGCTCCAGGCATTAACGATATCTTTCTCGTTATCTGTATCTGTTTCAATCCCTTGCAACTGCGTCAATAATTCTTCAGTCGGCGGCTTAGCCAATAAAGCGGCTAATAGCGCATAACTGCTTGCCCGAATTTGATCACTATCGTCTTGCACCTTTTCTTGTTGCTCTTGCTTTACTTGACTAGCATGGGCTTGATTCGACATATCTTTTTCCTTATTGCATTTATGTTGCACATACCGAGCCAGTCATTTTAGAAAAATAAGGGCATTCAACAGAAAATAGGGAGAATGACCTTCTAAAGACCCGGTTTATTTTTTCTACGTGGGTCAAAATGTCCAACGCTTACCCATTTTGACCTCATTGATTTCTTTTGTGGCTTTTAATGCCGAATATTCATCTCACCACTGAACATATCGATGACACGACAGTCTTCACACATTTTTAAACGGTTAATGGCTTCATCAGATTGAAACATTGAATGGCCGCTTAACTTTCCAACAATGTTGTCGATAACGGCATGCGTTGCAAAGGGCTTGGCGCACTTCGTACAACAGAACGGTTCATCTTCATGTAATATTTTTTGATTGCGTTTAAGCCGTGGATCAAAGTTATATTGGGAAACCAGGGTCAGCGCGGTTTCAGGACAAGCACTGCTACACAAACCACATTGCACACAATTTTCTTCAGAGAATTTTAATTGTGGTAAATCAGTACCATCACCCAATGCCTTTGCCGGGCAAACCGAAACACACGCCATACACAAGGTGCAGCGTTCTTTGTTTACTTGTACTTCACCAAAAGGGGCACCTGCAGGCAGACTAATAATGTCATTAGGCTTAGGGGCAAAAAGATAAAGGTGATCAACCGCCATTCGTAATGCGCTACGTTTATCATTTAAGGCCATAAAGGTTCCCGGAGTAACAACATTAAAACTCTCACTTTTATTGTTCTCTGTTGCCTTTTCGTTATTTTTTACCACCCGCTTGTGTAAGCATGATGATTCAAACCCCATTCCCTCCATAATCGTATGTGCATAACTCAGCTGAGTATCAAGTGTTTCATTTATTTCCGGAGCAGTATTTTCGTGCGTTAACAACACAACATCATGCGCACCAAAAGCAAAGGCTGAAAGCCAGACTTCCATACCAATAGAAGCAATTTCTTCAAGTTGAAACGGGATATAGTTTTCTAATGCTGCTTGCTCATACAATACAGATTCTTCTTCACCATAAAAGGCAATAGCCGCATCTTCACCACCGGCATCATAATATGCCTTCAACATACATCGAATTTTTCCCAGGGTGTCTTGTAAACGAGGATAAACATATTGAATTGCGCCTGTTGGACATACTGTGGCGCAGGTTCCTCCACCTTGACAGAGATAAGGGTTAACTTTAATCAAATCTTTAATAGAAATGATGGCCTCTGCTGGACAAGCATTAATACAACGCTGACATGCTTTTAAGCCACTGTTACCGTGCGCACAAATATCCGCGTTATATTCAAAAAACTTGGGTTTTTCAAACTCACCCAACATGTCGGGGAGCGTGCGAATCACTTCTTCAAGTTCAAAATCATTTTGTGGTGAAAAATAACCAAAAGGTAATAAGCTCTGTTTGAGCATTGGTTTATTACTTAAATCAATTACCAGATCAAAACTGCTCAACTTGGTGTTATAAACAGTGGCAAGGTTAACTTGCTTACCCTTAACGGTTAATTCTGCATTAAAATTCCCAAGGTAACCTGAAAGCGAAGTCAGCTTGCCATATGCTATAGAGACAGAACCTGGTATTGAGTTAAGATCAACCTCACTCTCTTTACTGCTAATGAGAACGGTCATGGCCATTAAAGCCGAGAGTTGACTAATAACATGAGTCACCCTTTGGTCATCGCCGATAATTAAAACATTGTTCTTACATTGATACGAAACCAGTGAGGTAGGTTCAATAGAAATTTCTTTTGCGGCATTTAATGCAGCAGTAATCGCAACATTGAAGGAAGCCCCACTCACCGGATCAAGTTCTTCTTTTAATAACGTTTCAGTTGAGTTTTTCATTATCGATTCTTTCGTTTAAGTTAATTAATTCATCAGCAGTCGGTTGAACTTCGGTGTCCTCTATGACTTTTTCTGATACCGGACTATTTTTATCGTTTTCGGTTTCATCCTCAGTAACCGTATCGTTTGTTGATTCTTTGGTTTTTAATTCATCAACCTCATCAAGTGATTCTCTCTTTTGCTCATCAAGCTCTTGTTGTTTCTCTCTCTCCAGCATACGTTTCATTTCATGGGGAATAATGTCACCCAAGGTTGCAAACTTTGTATAATCTTCAGCATAATCATCAAGTCCATCAACAACATTTAGAAAAGGTAAATGGAATAGTTTTCGTAATGCTTGTTTACGCAAGGCATCACTCACCTTCGGTGATAAAAAATCACTGTAATTAGAGTCTTCCGTTAACTCTTCCACTGGCGGCATATCTTCATCCGTTTTGAACTCCTGAATTTCAGGCTCCGCAACATTCGATTCTGTTACAAGACTGTTATCTAAAGGGGGTTTTTCCAGTTCATCTGGATGATCAATTTTTAAATCAATTTCAGTTTTAAGATTACTGTCAACTTCAGCTTGTGCTGCAACTTTTCGATTTGACCAACGCTGCATGAAACCTGTCTTAGCTTCCTGTTCATTATCTTTTAATGCCATCTAATGCGTTACCTGATTTGATTTTTTGTGATTTCCTTTCCAGTTTTCCAACTTTCGTTTTTTTCTTTTCACTGGCACATAATTATTAACAACA
>JAUVGM010000242.1 GCA_030593785.1 Gammaproteobacteria bacterium
ATTTGCCCGCGATTCAATTTGATCCAGGCGGTGGTGTAATGCTTTTAAAAGTAAATTAAGCCGTTTATTATTTTCCAGCAAATCATCCTGAATAAACGGGTTACGGCTTACTACCCAAATATCACCTAAAACCTCAAAGAGCATACGTGCAGAGCGACCGGTTACCCGTTCCTCTCGTAAAGACTGCAATATTTCCCAGGCAGACTCACCGAGAAAACGGATCACAATTTCACGGTCTGAAAAAGACGTGTAATTATAGGGAATTTCGCGAATTCGTTTATTTTGGGTCATTAAAGCGGCATTTTCTTTGATTTAAAGCCGTATTTTAGCATTGATTGGCGAATGGCAGGTAGTTCAGATTTGTTGGCTCCGTCGCTGTGCTCCTTGAACCCACCTACTCCTTACAACTGACAATCGTAGGTTGGCTCAAACGCAGTGGAGCCAACAATCCTACTCAAATTCCATTTGAATAATTTCATCATCAATAT
Source organism: Gammaproteobacteria bacterium (assembly GCA_030593785.1). Classification (GTDB taxonomy): domain Bacteria; phylum Pseudomonadota; class Gammaproteobacteria; order UBA6429; family Thiohalophilaceae; genus JAGLTQ01. The sequence continues at coordinate 489 of JAUVGM010000242.1, forward strand.
TATCTCCCCAGTCTTTATTATAATGGCCATTTTCTACTGCTCTAGCAAATGAACTATATGGCCATTCCAATGGTGACGATACATATCCATGTTTAACAGGATTATAATGAATGTAATCCATATGATTTTGCCAATCATTTTCATCCTGCACACAATGTTCCCAGTAACGCTTTTGCCATATCTTAACTTTAGTTGCATGATTTTTATTAATTCTACGTGAAACAAAATGCTTAATTAAGCGCCAACGTATCGCATAATCCGCATCATTGCGAGGTAGTCTCCAAATACAATGTAAATGATCTGGAAGCACTACAATTGCATCAATAATAAAAGGTCGCTTTTTACGGATATGAAGAAAAGCTTCTCGAAGATAATGAATGTATTCTTTTTGTATAAATAGGGGTTGTCGCCGATGAGTGACAACGGTAAAAAAATAACAACCTCCTGGCTGCCAGACTCGTCGGTAATCCATAAATGCCTCCTTGCAATATTATTGTTGGTTCCGTCATTTTACTCCTTGAACCCACCTACTTATTTCGACGTGCAATTGTAGGTTGGCTCAAGCACAGCGGAGCCAACAATCTCACCTCTGTTTTGTTGGTTCCGTCGCACGTTCCTTGAACCAACCTACTCTAAAATTGTGCATATCCTATAATAAAAATAACCACGACATACCGTAGTAATTTACCCACCGCAATAAACAACAAACTTGGCAACCAATGAAGTCGCAACCAGCCTGCTGCAACACACAAGGGATCACCTACAACAGGCAACCAGGATAACAATAGAATCGGACTGCCATATTTTCGTAGGCGTGCCACCGCTTTTTGCTGTGATTTTTTTACTAACCGCTTAGTAGAATAACGTGTTGATATTAACCAGCCAATTCCCCATGAAGTCATTGCTCCTAAGGTATTGCCCAATGTTGCGATAGTAATTAATAGAAACAGAGAATGTTCGCCGTTAGCGGCGAGATAAGCTAATACTGCTTCTGAACCACCCGGAAATAAGGTTGAAGAAACAAAAGCACTAATGAAAAGAAGCCAAAGAGACATTTTATAAACTATTTAATTCTGTGATTTTTATACACAGCGCTACAGTGAGTGATTTTCGGTTCATGTTCAAGAAATTAGACTGAGGGCAAGCAAAGCTTGTTTTACGGTAGCACTAAAAACATTTAGCGCTACCTCAACAAAACTCAAGGAATATCTTTATATTAGTACCTTATTCAGGCAAGTTTAACCTTAGAATTTCCAGTTAACTTGTGCACTTAATATATCTGCACTGGCTTCATAATCCCCTGTTAATGTATGGCCAAAAGCATCGGTATTATTAATAGGGCCATCTTTGATAAATATATGCGAATAAGCCACATCAATACTCATAGCATCTGACGTTTTATATCCAAAACCAAAACTCAACCAAACACGATCATTCCCCGGTATTCTGGCGGTACGATCTTCTGCTGACGCAATCGGTGATTCATCCAATGCCACACCTACACGATAAAGCCATTTTGCATCTGCCTGGTAATTCGCTCCCACTGAATAACGAAGGCTGTTCTCCCAGTTTTCTGGAATTGTAGATGAAGGTTGATCAACATTATCAAAGTTAACTACCAACTCATCAAAACTGGTCCATTTTGTCCAGGTGACATCCGCCATCATCGCCCACTTCGAATTGACCGCGTGATACACACTTAGTGACAAGGTTTCAGGCAAATCTACTCCCACGGATGCAGTGGTATCTGTAAATGCATTACTTCCAGCAAATGTCAAAAAATTATTTAGTTCAGTTGAACGGGTAAAGTCTGCTGTGCCCGTTAATGTGTGCTCAACACTGGAACGGTAAGCGAAGCCCAAACGGGTATCATCGCTCATGTCATACAATAAGCCAAAGTTCCAACCAAAACTCCAGTCATCACCCGTCAAAGACTGAGAACTGTCTGTCGTGACATCTCCTACTGCAGTCATACCAAAGGTGTTATCAAGGCATGCTGCCCCCCCGCCGGCTGCCAAACAAATTGCAGTGCTATCCAGTTGATTCGCCAACGATGCTTCAATGTATTGCACATTCACACCAAAACCCACAGATAATTTTTCATTCGCCTTAAAGGACACTGCAGGGTTAATGTTTATCGTTTTAATTTCTGACTCGGTGGCTTGATAGCGCCCTACCCAGGTATCAGAATATTCTGTTGAAGAAGCAAATGGAGCATTGATTCCTAACCCAAACGTCCATTTATCATTCAGCTGGTTGGCATAATAAAAGTTGGGAACAAAAGCAGAACCCGCTCCATCTTCATTGCCGCCGGATATCGCCCCCCCACCAGTGGGAAACGCAACGTTTGTCGTTGAACCATTATTGGTAAACTGTGCAGTAGCCGAAACGAAATGGCCTGCAACCACAAGTTGCTTGCCTTCGAGTTTACTCAAACCCGCCGGGTTGTAAAAAATAGTACTGGCGTCTTCAGCAATTGCGGCCGTACCCGCATTAGCGTTACCCACGCCACTGGCACTATTAACTGATACAGCAAAACCCGCTGCATTTACGTTTGATATGATTAATGTTGCTAATACTGAAACTGCAAAAGTTCTTTTTATTAGTATCATTCTTTGACCCTCGTTATTATTTTAGCTTCCTTCCTGATTTTGCTTTGATTCAACTATAGTCTGAACGCCATAAAAATCAAAGCGTTAAGTTTAGGGTATTTAATCTTTCAAGTGTTAGGCTGGCATTGAGTTTTAATATTCTGTTGCTTCCGTCGCGTTACTCCTTGAAGCCACCTACTTGTTTCGACGTACAATTGTAGGTTGGCTCAAACGCAGTGGAGCCAACATTTTTGTCTCTGCTTTGTTGGTTCCGTCGTGTTACTCCTTGAACCCACCTACTTGTTTCAACGTGTAATTGTAGGTTGGATCAAGCGCAGCGGATCCAACAGTTTTACCTCGGCCTTGTTGGTTCCGTCGCAAGCTCCTTGAACCCACCTACGATTCGGATCTACATTCTTAATTAAACAACATTGCTATATAAAACGTACAGCAATAAAAAAAGGGTCATGCAAAACATGACCCTTTCTATTTTTTAGCGCTTTAACACGTTACTACATGTTTAGAACTTCCACGCCCAACTTGCTTCAACTTCATATTGAGTCATTTCAATAGTAATATCTTGACCCGTAGCACCTGCAAGTGGATTTGAACCCGTCACACTAGAATTCGGTGCATACATAGCTGCAAGACTAAACTCGCTGTCTGTACCTGTCTTCATAGTAAAACCACCTGTAATATGAGTTTCCATTACCGCAGGTGCCAATATATTAAATAAAACTTCAGAAGATGCGATAGGTTGATCACCTTGACTAATACCTACACGCCAGGTCCAATCCGCACTGGTTTCCCATTGATAACCCAATTTGTAAATAGTCATATCATCCCAACCAAAACCAGCACCATCAGCATTACCTAGCTGACTAGTACCAATATTTGGAGAAAAAGGATTAGCAATAGACGCGATATCACTATACATAATCTGTTGTATATCAAAGGTCAATGTCGATTTAGGCGTTGCATTCCAAGCTAAACCTAAGGTCCAGGTTGCAGGAATATCAAAGTCACCCTGTTCTGCAAATAAACCAGCGTACTTATCAAAGTTACTCATATCCATTTCAGTCTGGTATGAAGCTGCAAGCGTTAAACCTTTCGTTACTTCACCTTGCCAGCCAAACTTAGCACCAAAACCTGTTGAGGTATCTTGGCCATTATCGGTTAAACTTCCTGGAGCAGAGGAAAAAGGAGCAAAAGCACCCAAACCTTTCGCTTCAAATGTTTGATAAACCGCAATTAAACTCGCACCCCAGGAAGATTTAGCATC
>JAUVGM010000266.1 GCA_030593785.1 Gammaproteobacteria bacterium
GTGGTGAAATTTTAAGTCGTACCCATTTTGCTCGTTATATTGTTGAGCAAGGGCGAGCCAAGGATATTCGACAGGTTTTTAAACGTTTTTTAGTTAAAGGCAAGCCTGGGTATGTAGCAGGAAAATGGGCAAGCCTTGAAGATGCCTTGAACTGGATACAAGGAGCCGGTGGTATTGCTGTTATTGCACATCCTGCACGTTACAAAATCTCTGCAACACGTTTGCGTCAGTTAATTTCAGAATTCAAAGAGCTTGGCGGTTTAGGGTTTGAAGCCATTTCAGGCAGTCATAGTCCAGATGAAGAAGTTCGAATGATGCAACTCGCGAATCAGTTTGAGCTCTTTATTTCCAAAGGCTCGGATTTTCATAGTCCAGAAAATATTTATCGCGAGTTAGGTGCAATGCAAGATATTCCAGTAGGCAGCATTCCTCTTTGGCACAGTGATGCCTGGAAAGAGAAAATCGGTTTGCTTAAAACAAGTGAACTGTCATGAGTCAGTTCTTCCAAATTCACCCAGAGAATCCTCAACAACGACTTATTCACCAGGCGGTTGAGTTATTGCGTGAAGGAGCCGTGATCGTTTATCCAACAGATTCAGCCTATGCACTCGGCTGTCACATAGGTGACAAAAAAGCCCTGGATCGAATTCGCGCGATTCGGCAGGTAGATAACAAACATAATTTTACTTTGATGTGTCGTGACTTGTCAGAAATAAGTACTTATGCAAAGTTGACGAATAATTCTCTATATCGAACTTTGAATGCCCATACACCGGGCGCATACACTTTCATTCTTAAAGGAACCTCGGAAGTGCCAAGACGTTTGATGCACCCAAAACGTCGAACTATCGGGATTCGGGTACCGGCAAACCCCATTGCCCATATGCTGCTCGAAGAACACCGTGAACCGATTATGAGCACAACATTAATATTACCTGGTGAAGAGATGCCACTTACTGATCCCTATGATATTCGGGATATTCTGGAACATCAGGTCGATTTGGTGATTGATGGTGGTTACTGTGGACTTGAGCCTACGACAGTGATTGATATGACGGGTGACGTCCCGGAAATTGTGAGAAAAGGTGAGGGTGACCCTTCGCATTTTGAATAGTTAGAAAATACTTTAAGTTTAGTTTTGAACTCGAAAATGGCTTTTTATGAACGGCGAGAATCAGGTATAATTCTCGCATAATGCTAATAATATTAAATACACCGTTTCTAATCCCACAAAAGCACTAAATCCCGGAAATCTCAGGAGAAAAGATTGAATTCCTTAACGAATCAACAGCAACGTGTGTTGTCTGGTATGCGTCCTACTGGTTCATTACATCTTGGTCACTACCACGGTGTTTTAAAGAACTGGATAAAACTGCAACATGAATACGAGTGTTACTTTTTTGTCGCGGATTGGCATGCGCTAACAACGCATTATGAAGACTCTCATGTGATTCAGGAAAGTGTTTGGGATATGGTCATTGACTGGTTAGCTGTTGGCGTAAACCCCGGCTCGGCTACATTGTTTATTCAATCAAAAGTTCCCGAGCATGCAGAGTTACATGTCTTACTTTCCATGATGACGCCACTGTCATGGTTGGAACGTGTTCCTAGCTATAAAGATCAGCAGTTGAAGTTAAAAGAACGAGATCTGGGGACATATGGTTTCCTTGGTTATCCGCTTTTACAAAGTGCAGATATATTGATGTACAAAGCGGGCCTGGTACCTGTTGGAGAAGATCAGGTTGCCCATGTTGAATTAACGCGAGAGATAGCAAGACGTTTTAACCATATTTATGGCCTTGAAGCAGGTTTTGAAGAAAAGGCAGAAGCTGCAGCCAAGAAAATGGGGAAGAAAAATGCTAAGCTTTACAGTAGTTTACGTAAGAGTTATCAGGAAAAGGGTGATGCTGAAGCGCTAGAAAAAGGCAAGGCTTTACTGGACTCACAACAAAATATTACTTTGGGTGATAAAGAGCGTTTGTTTGGTTATTTAGAAGGCAGTGGTCGTATTATTTTGCCTGAACCTCAATCCCTTTTGACACCTGCATCTAAAATGCCTGGTTTAGATGGTCAAAAAATGTCCAAGTCATATGGCAACACCATAGCATTGCGTGAAGACCTTGATGTGATTGAAAAGAAATTACGTACTATGCCGACTGATCCCGCGCGAGTTCGCAAAACAGATCCAGGCGATCCAGAAAAATGTCCTGTCTGGAATTTGCATCAGGTATACTCAGACGAAGAAACCAAATCCTGGGTGAAAGAAGGGTGCCGTACAGCCGGAATTGGTTGTATCGATTGTAAAGGTCCAATTATTGATGCGGTAAAAGCCGAATTAATCCCAATTCATGAACGTGCAAAAGAATTTGAAGCAGACCGCGATTTAGTTCGAAGTATCATTAATGAAGGCTGTGATCGGGCGCGTGACGTTGCGAAACAAACCATTAGTGAAGTTCGTCAGGTCATGGGTTTAGAATATAGTTAAGAACAATATAGTTAGAGCGAGAAAAAGTGGAAACTGAAAACGGACATCAAGAACAACAAGAAATGCCTTTTGCTGTAGTGCAAGGCGCGCCACTTACTGTTGTTCCAAAAGATCTTTATATCCCACCTGATGCATTAGAAATTTTTCTGGATGAGTCATTTGAAGGACCTCTCGATTTACTGCTTTATCTTATTAAACGCCAGAATCTCGATATCCTGGATATTCCAGTTGCTGATATTACGCTGCAATATATGGAATACATTGATCTAATGAAAGATATGCGTTGGGAGCTTGCTGCTGAATATCTTTTAATGGCAGCAATGCTGGCAGAAATTAAATCTCGTATGTTGTTACCACGTCCAAAATTAGATGAAGATGAAGAAGGTGATCCACGAGCAGAACTTGTAAGACGTTTGCAAGAATATGAAAGATTTAAAAAAGCAGCTGAAGATATGGATTATTTACCGCGCCTGGATAGAGATATTCATGTTGCTGAAGTGAAAGGTCCCAATCTTAAAATTGTACGTAACCCTCCTGAAGTTGATTTGAAAGAAGTGTTATCTGCATTTAAAGATATTATGAAACGCGCATCACTACTTGAGCACCATCAAATTACTATGGAGCCATTATCTGTTCGCGAAAGAATGTCAGCAGTGTTAGAAAAGTTAAACGCAGATACCTTTACTGATTTTAGTGACTTATTCACTATTGAAGAAGGTAAGGGCGGAGTAGTAGTAAGTCTTTTAGCTATACTTGAGCTTATTAAACAATCATTAATTGAGATTGTACAAACAGAATTGTACGGCCGTATACATGTTAAAGCACTTGTTGCGGTTACTAAGTAAATTTTAAAGTCAGGACATTTTTACATGAGTGAAACTACCACTACGGAAGATACGGCGGCTAAAAATACTGCTGCAGAAAATGCAAATGATGCTAACGAAACTTTGGATAAACCAAAAAAGATCATCATAAACTCAGACCTGTCTGATAAACAGTTATTGCGTATTCTTGAGGCGTCAATATTTGCTGCGGGACAAACATTAAATATTGATCGTTTAATGGATTTATTTCCTTATGATAAACATCCTGGCAAAGATGCAATTCGTGAAGCGTTAACAACACTTCAGGAACAATATCTTGAGCATACTTCTCTTGAACTTAAAGAGGTGAGCAGTGGTTTTCGTTTTCAGGTAAGAGATGATTATTCAAGTTGGGTTGCAAAATTATTTGAGGAACGTCCTGCACGTTACTCTCGTGCAACTTTAGAAACGCTTTCACTGATTGCATACCGTCAACCAATTACCCGTGCAGAAATAGAAGAGGTGCGTGGTGTTAGTGTTAGTTCTCAGATTATTAAAACAATGATCGAGCGTGACTGGATTCGTGTTATCGGTCATCGT
>JAUVGM010000269.1 GCA_030593785.1 Gammaproteobacteria bacterium
TGGACTTATCTTTTATCTCCCATCCTTTTTGCATGACATGACACTGTGAACAGATGTTTTTATAGATAGTTTCACCGTCACTAGCCAAAGTAAGTGGTGAAATTATGATTAATAATGTTGCTGCTAATAATTTTTTCATTATGTAATCCTAAAATTTATACATGTATGATAATTTGAATGAACGTGGTTCGGCGATGGTATAAGTGGTTACACTAGAAGCCAAAGAAGCATCGGTAGCATAGCGTTTGTCAAAGACATTATTCACATTAACCATCAGTTTATGGTTTGCAGCGAGCTCTTTACCAAACATGACATTAACGACACCACTATAACCTTCGTAACGTTCTGTATTTGCATCATCTGTATAGTAAGAACCTGATGTTATAACCTCAACTTTTCCACTCATTTTTATAACTGGGTTTTTAAATCCGGCATAAAGTGCATATTTATAATCAGGAGTGGCACGTGGTGTATTACCAGAATAGTCACCGGTAAAGGCCACGTAGGTGACATATTTGTAATCCATGTAACTATAATTAGTACCAATATAATAGAAGTCATTAAAGGTATATTTAAGACCAAGTTCGAGTCCCTTTTTATCAATTTCACCTGCATTTTCATAATACTTGGTGGAAGTTGCGACATCTTTAATTTCAACAATCTCATCACGAATAATATTTTTATAAATTGATATATCGGCAATCAGGTTGTTACTTTTATGTTTTGCCCCAATCTCATAATTTAATGATGTGGATGGGTCGACATCGGTTGAAAAACCATTTTTAATATTAACCAGTAGTTGCGTGTCATTAATGCTTCGCTGGCCTTGCGCAATAGAGGCATAAGCATTGGTTGTGCTATTAACTCCATATAACAGCGCAAGTCTTGGGGTTACGAGCGTATTGTTTTTTGACACTTGCTGAAGTGTGCCGGATTCAGTTTTATAGGTATCTGCTGCTCCATTATATTTATAGTATGCTGTGGAATCGACATCAAAGTTAACACTATCAAGTCGTAGGCTGGTTTCGAGTTTTATTTTTTTGTTTATTTGCCAGTCATCCTTAGCATAGACACCAAGCAAATAGTTATTACTGTTAGATACGGAAAGAACATCGCCAAGTCCAGTGCCATCCACAGAATCAACACGAACAGTAGTAGGATTAAGTACAGTTGTTGTGACATCACCATAGAGATATTGATAGTTATCACTCATCTCATCTTTTTTATAAGACATCCCAAATAACATTGAATGAGATCCTTTTTCCATTTCATATTCAACATCTAACCCTAGCTTAAAATTATCGTTGTTCACATTTATCTTGCCATCATTATAGTAGGTCATATCTTTTGTGCTGTAAGATGCGTTGACCTTAATTAAATCACTACCAACATAATTTTTATATTTTGAATCGAGTGTAGTTGTTTTTACATCCCTGGAGTTATAAACCCACATACCAGAGTTCTGGACTGTTTTATCATCCAGGTAATCCTGATATCCCGAATCTGTAATGGGCTGTATTTTCTCTTTATATGAATCAACATATTTAAGTCCCACTTCTATCGATGATGTATCACTCAGGAATTGACCGTACTTTAATGTATAACGATCATCTGCTTTTGCAGAATGTTCCTTATAATCATCATCAGATTCTTTTTTAGTATAGGTAAAATTAACCAGGCTATCGATATCAAAGTAAGTATGTGCATTTAATTTCAGATATTTGTAACCATAGTTACCAACAGATGCTTTAACATTGTTACCCATTTTGAAAGTAGGTTTTGTTTTTGCTTTTAAAACACCACCGGTACCATTAACAGAATAGATTGAACCAGGTCCTTTATAGACCACGAGCTTTTCTAGTTCACTGGTATCAATGTCGGCAGAAAAAGAACCGGATACATCTGTTAAACTAACACCATCATCGGTAACAGCAATGCCACGTCCATCATCGCCGACACCACGAATACTTAAACCGCCATCGTTTGACTCAACACCACTGGTGGTATCGAAAACATCTTTTATATCTTCAACATTCTGGCTTTTTATTTCACCTTCACCAATAGTTACCTTGTTTGCTGTTTCATTAATGTTAACCGGTTCATCAGCATATGCCGATGAGATTAATGCGGTGGATATTAGCGTTGATATGATTAATTTCTTTTTCATTATTTTCCCACTACATAATTAAAATTATTTATTGTTAGTAAACAACCTGTATATAAATGACTAATAAAATAGTCACTCCCAATTTAGGCTGACCTGATTAGTCAGAATAAAAACTATTCCTTATAAGGCACAACTTATGCCGTATGAGATGTATCTTTAAAATTATTCGGTACATAAAATCAGAATATTATAAAAACTGTCTGTTATCAGACACGTATATTCAGCTTTCATAAACTACTGAAAGACTATATGTAGAGGCATTGTAGTGTAAGAAAATATATTAGCTTTGATATAAGTCAAACAGGTAATAAAAAAGCCGCGCTGTTATAAACAGTGTGGCTTTTAGATTTTTAACTTAAGTTAAAAGTAATTTTAAATTATGTTGTTTGGTAATAAAGATTTTGTGGATGGTTAGCTTGTGCAAAGAAGAACCAACGCTCAGCAAGTAAACCAATATATTGAATAATAAATGCACCTAATAAAATACTTGTACTTTCAGAGTTAATACCAATCCAAAGTAAAAGAATAGGCATTGGGAATACAAGAACCATGAAACCCCATTTAATAATTTTTACGAACGCAGCTGACTTATGATGGAAAAAATCACGTGTGTTCATGGAGCCACCTTGCATGCCCATTGATTTTTGCTGAATCTTTGGATGACGAATACCAATCGCAGTTTGTATAGTCGATTTGGCTTTAATATTGGCATTGCGATACAAGCTGGCACTGCGAGACAGAAAGGCAACGGCAGTAATAATGATAGCCCAGTTACCATATAAGCTTAGCAGTTCAGGAGCATTTGCATTAGCGAATGAAGTCGCTAAGGTGAAGCCAGAGGCTGTGCCTAATAATAAATAATTGATAACAGTAAGCGGGGAAGACCATTCTTGTAAGAATTTAATTGCGGCATAAATCATCGCAGTACAAATAAATAATGCGAATGTTGCGATAGCACCTAAAGTACCAACAATTAAGCTTAATTGTAGCGTTACGCCTTCTTTGCTTGTGTGTAAAACAGTATCCCATTCAAAGAAATGCATGAGACTGTAAATAAAGATTAAGCCCATTAAGATTGGTAAGATAATGACTTCACGTGACAACCATGATGTGCGCCACATTGCAGCAGAACGCCATGCACGTTCAGGACGACCTAAGTGAAAGATGGAAGCGATTAAGCCGCCAACTAAAAACGTCAGCGCAATAAGACCACCCATACCATAAAATGTTGTGCTGTCCTGAGTTGCAACAAGTTTAACTGCTGAATAACTTTGGCCGGTGAACAAAGCTAAAAATAAACCCTGACCCACGCCAATTAATGTTGTTAAAAAGATAACTGAAAATGCCGGATGCATTGTCGTTCTCCTAGTTGTGTTGTCAGACTGAAGTCTGACCTACGTAATTAAAATACTAAAACTTACCGAGAAATTGGATAGTTTGTTCTCTAGCAAGGCAAAAGTTTATGAGGAAAGCGGAGTTTACATATTTGTAAATGAGCATTTCCGAATAAGCTTTTCCCATAGGCACCCTTGAGGTGAGCGCTGCTAGAGGGCAAGCTATACGATTTCAATTACCATGAGGTTGTGTCGTCTAGTGTGGTTCCATCAACAGGTGCACTTGGTCCGCGTTGTTCTTTATTAAGCGGATTATCAGCACGCTGTAATTCATCTTCATGAATATGCATACGTATTTT
>JAUVGM010000061.1 GCA_030593785.1 Gammaproteobacteria bacterium
TGTTGAGGAAATGGTTGAAAAACTTGCTGCTCGAATGAAAGAGAAGCCAGACAATGCTGAAGGCTGGTTTATGCTTGGTCGTACTTATATGTCATTAAATCGATATGAAGAAGCCGTTGCCGCATTAGAAAAAACGAATGAACTAGTACCAAACAATCCCGCTGTTATGTTGCGCTATGCTGATGCATTAACCATGTTACGTGGTGGACAAATGAGTGGTAAACCCTTCGAGTTAATTAAAAAAGCCGTTGCCATAAAACCGGACGATCCTACTGGTTTATGGTTGATCGGAATGGGCTATGAAGAGCAGGGTGAATATCAAAAAGCAATTTCTTACTGGAATTTGTTATTGCCATTACTGAAAGATGATAAATCCATTAATGAAGTGACCCGCTTGATTCAACAGGCTAAAAGAAAATCGGGTAATGCCATTGCGGATACTGCTCCAGTAAACGTTAAACCTGTTGAGAAAACAGGTGTAAAGAAATTAACGGTTAAAGTGAGCATTGATAAAAGCATGTTAAAAAATGTATCTGAGAATGATATTGTTTTTATATTTGCCAGAGCTTTAAAAGGGCCGCCCATGCCGCTTGCCGCTGTGCGTAAACAAGTTAAAGATTTACCCGTAGAAGTTACTCTTGATGATTCAATGGCGATGATGCCAAACATGAAAATATCCAGCTTTGAAAAAGTTCACGTCGTTGCGCGTGTATCAAAGTCAGGCAATGCTATGCCCCAGTCGGGTGATTTAGAAAGTGAAGCGCAGGAAGCGCGTGCGGGACAAAAAGAAAAAATAAAACTAACGATAAATAGATCTATACCTTAAATCTTGTTGATTATAACGTTAATGTCTGGATTAATTTTTCGGCTGTTTTTTCGTCAGGATGTCCGACTGCAATAACTTTATCGTTAACAATTAAGGCTGGAAAGGATTTTACATTAAGCTTTTTTGCCAGTTCTTTGCCGATATTATCGGTTAAATCATACATTTCAAATTCAATATTATTTTTTGAGCAGTTATCGCGCCATATGTTTTCAGTTGCAAGACATGATGAGTAAGGGCCCGCTAATATTAAAATTGCTTTCATAAGATATGAAAATCCTTTATTCTTAATGCACACTAGTTACACATACTAATGTCCTCATATTCTTAACTCATTGACCAAGGTCAAGAATAATAATTAGAAAATTAAAAGGGTTAATAAAAATAAGTCTATGGAGAACAATCATATTTTAAGAGATGAACTCCATCAAATAGCCTTGTTTGCGGCATTAGATGAGCAACAACTTGCCAGTATTTTAAAATCTAGCAAGGCTATTTCCTTAGCGGCTAAAAAAATCCTGTTTGAGAAGGGTGCTCCGGCTGAACATTTTTATCTTTTAAAGTCTGGACAGATAAAACTGTACTGCTTGTCCGCAGAGGGAGATGAAAAAGTCATAGAAATTATTAATCCTTCAGAGACTTTTGCTGAAGCAATTATGTTCATGCCTAAACATAATTATCCTATTAATGCCGAAGCCATAAAAGATAGTGAACTGTATAGCTTTGAGATGAAGCAATTTCGAGAGATACTTGAAAATTCCAAAGAGACTTGTTTTAGATTATTGGGAACAATGGGGCGACAACTTCATCGAAAAATTACAGATATTGATAACCTGACTCTTCATAATGCGACCTATCGTTTGGTTGTTTATTTAATAGAGCAATTGCCAGAAGGTGCAATGGCGTTATCTTCTATTCACTTAGGTGCGACTAAATCTATTATTGCATCTCGATTATCGATTAAACCGGAAACATTCTCACGTATCTTGTTACGCATGAGCAAGCAAGGTCTTATCGAAGTACATGGTAATGATATTACCCTGCTTAATGTAAACGGGCTTCGTGAGCTGCTCTGAGATAACAATACCCGGCTTTCTTTTTAGTTTTTTCCTTTTCATTACACTCTGTCTTGCGGTATCTTGATATAAGTCAAGGTTATTAGCCTGTGTCTGTGTGAAATTCAATCCTAATTATTTCAAGAATAAGGGGAGCTCTCGTTATGAGTGAAAAATTCACAAAATCGATGGCCCGAAACATCTTCTACGGTGGTTCGGCATTTTTTTTCCTGTTTTTTATAGCGTTGACTGTTGATACGACGGCAAAATTGCCAGAACGTGATCATCGGGAAAACATTACAGAACAGGTTGTGTTGGGTAAAAAAGTTTGGGAAGTGAACAACTGTATTGGTTGTCATACTTTATTGGGTGAAGGCGCTTATTTTGCTCCTGAGCTGGGTAATGTTTATAAACGTTTTGGTAATAGCAAAGAAGCGATTATTGGTTTTATCAAGAGTCGTCCAGTTGACGGTATTCCTGGACGTCGCAGTATGCCGCAGTTCAACCTGAGTGATGAGGAATTGGACGGGATAGCAGAGTTCCTGAAATGGACCTCAGAGATTAACACGGCAAACTGGCCACCAAACATTGAAGGTTAAGGGGAGATAAAATAATGCAATATCAATCACAAGCTGTTGCTAAGCCTTATTTTATAGCGGCGATCGGTTTGTTCGTAGGACAAATCGTCTTTGGTGCTATTTTAGGGCTTCAGTATGTAATGGGAGATTTTTTATTCCCTGAGATTCCTTTTAATGTTGCCCGTATGGTGCACACTAACTTGCTCATTGTCTGGCTGTTATTTGGCTTTATGGGTGCCGCTTATTACATGGTGCCGGAAGAGACCGAAACCGAATTGTATAGTCCCAAGTTGGCTTTAATATTATTCTGGGTTTTTCTGGCGGCAGGGGTGTTAACGATTATTGGCTACCTTGCGGTACCTTATGCCACTCTCGCTCAAATAACCGGTAATGATTTACTGCCTACCATGGGTCGAGAGTTCCTTGAGCAGCCGACCATAACCAAGATTGGCATTGTCATCGTGGCCCTGGGTATGTTGTTTAATATCAGTATGACGGTACTTAAAGGTCGTAAAACAGCCATCATTATGGTGTTGTTGTTAGGTTTATGGGGTCTTGCCATATTCTTCCTCTTCTCATTCTATAATCCTGAAAACTTAGTTCTCGACAAAATTTTCTGGTGGTGGGTTGTACATCTTTGGGTTGAAGGTGTTTGGGAATTAATCCTTGGTTCAATTCTTGCCTTTGTTCTTATTAAGATGACCGGTGTGGATCGTGAGATTATTGAAAAATGGCTTTATGTCATTATCGCAATGGCCTTGATTTCTGGCATTATCGGTACAGGGCATCACTATTTCTGGATTGGTACGCCTGAATACTGGCAGTGGTGGGGTTCAATCTTCTCAGCTATCGAACCAATTCCATTCTTTATGATGGTGATCTTTGCTTTCAATATGGTGAACAAGCGTAAACGTGATCATCCAAATAAAGCTGCCATGTTATGGGCAATGGGTACACCGGTAATGGCATTCCTTGGCGCAGGCGTATGGGGCTTCATGCATACCTTGGCACCAGTAAACTATTACACTCATGGTACGCAAATTACCGCGGCACATGGTCATATGGCCTTTTACGGTGCGTATGTCATGATCGTGTTGGCCATTATTTCCTACGCTATGCCCTTGTTACGAGGACGTGCGGCAGGAAATAGTAAAAAGGCACAAATAGTAGAAATGTGGTCATTCTGGTTAATGACCGTTTCAATGGTCTTCATTACCTTGTTCTTAACTGGCGCAGGTATTCTGCAAGTCTGGTTACAACGTATTAATGAAAACCCAATGGGCTTTATGGAAGTTCAGGACAAAATCGCCATCTTCTACTGGATGCGTGAAGTTGCCGGCGTTATCTTCCTGATTGGCTTAATAGTTTATGTCACCAGTTTCTTTATCGGAGGCGATGAAGAGGAGGCTAGTTCATAAACGCTACTTAATTAACCCGGAGCTTGTATAAACAGGCTCCGGAGTTAGTTTTTCATGACACAATCACATACTAAAATTAGTCAGTATCCTCCAGGTGATTTCGCTATCTGGATATTTATCTACGCAGAACTACTCGTATTTGGAATTTTCTTCTTATCTTATGCCTTTGCACGTAGTCAGAATGTAGAGTTATTTAATGAATCACAATTGAATTTAAATCGTATCAGTGGTGCTATAAATACACTGATACTTATTACCAGCAGTTATTTTGTAGTCCGAGCTGTTGCGGCAATACGTGAAAACAAATCTTTGTTATGCGCCAGATGGTTGTTGGCAGCAATCGTATTAGCAGGTGCTTTTATTGGTATTAAACTTTTTGAATTTATTAGTATATATTCAGAAGGTATTTCACTCAGTACCAATACTTTTTATATGTTTTATTTGTCCATGACTTTTTTTCATTTTATGCATGTCATTATGGGCATGGTGATTTTGATCGCTGTTATGCTAAAAGCAAAACAAGGTGGTTATTCTAACGAGGACCATACTGGAGTGGAAACAGGTGCGTCATACTGGCATATGGTAGATTTGGTCTGGATTATTTTATTCCCACTGGTTTATGTCATGCGATGATGTATTTATAATTATTTAAACTAGAATAATAAGATGAATAAAACAACGACAACGAAATCAAATTTACGTCCTTGTACCTGGGTATGGTTAACGCTGATGGTATTAACACTAGCGGTATTGACCGTCGGACAGATGGGCTTGGGTGGTGTAACGATTGTTGCGTTACTGCTCGTTTCAACATTAGTAAAAACACATATCGTTGCCGACTATTTTATGGGGCTAAAACAGGGGCGGTTATTGTGGCGAATGATAATAATTGTCTATTTATGGATTATTGTTTCAATGATTGGACTGGCATATTGGTTAGGTATTTCATAGGAGAGGTTTGATGAGTAACTCGGTACAAGATGTAAGCCTGGTATCAGAAGAAGAGGATAGCCCGTTTTATTTATCAAGCGGTAATGAAGAGGCTTTGTTTGAATTTGCCTGGAACAACCAGTTACCTCTTTTAATCAAAGGACCGACCGGTTGTGGTAAGACGCGTTTTATTCGTCATATGGCGAACAAACTAAATCGACCACTTTATACCGTTGCATGCCATGATGATCTGACTGCTGCTGATCTGGTCGGGCGTCACCTTATCGGTGAAGGTTCAACTTACTGGGTGGATGGGCCATTAACAAAAGCGGTACGTGAAGGTGGTATTTGTTATCTGGATGAGATTGTAGAAGCACGTAAAGATACAACCGTTGTTTTGCACCCCCTTTCAGATGACAGACGTATCTTGCCAATAGAACGTACCGGTGAAACCCTGAAAGCACCACCAGGATTTATGCTGGTAGTATCTTATAACCCGGGTTATCAAAATTTGTTGAAAGGAATGAAGCCGAGTACGCGACAACGTTTTGTTTCAATGCGTTTTTCTTACCCGTCAGCAAAAAAAGAACGGGAAATTGTTTTGGCAGAAACAGGCATAGAGGAACATCGCGCCAAGCAACTTGTGTCCTTAGCGCATGCCTTACGTGCATTAAAAGATCATGATTTAGAAGAAAGTGCCAGTACCCGTTTATTAATTTATACCGCAACACTCATTGCAGGTGGTTTTGATCCGGTTGAAGCGTGTCGTGCTGCGCTTATTGAACCATTAACAGATGATGAAGAAACTGTTGATGCATTAATGGAAGTTGTCTATGCAACATTCGGACGTTAACAATAATTTATCTGACTCTGAAGTGACTCAGCCCGGTCAGGCCTTGGCCGTGGTTGCAGAATCATGTTTCCTGTTGAATCTGATTTTTCTTCCTGTTATCGGGTTTATTATTTTGACGGTTTTATATTTTCGTTATCGCAATATCGCACCGCCACTAGCCCGCTGTCATTTATGCCAAACATTTAAGGCCAGTATATGGGCCGGCATTATGCTGGTATTAGTGAATGGCCTGATTATTTTATTAGGTGGTTATGATTCCCCTTCTGTCTGGATTATTGTCATCCTGTATTTAACATCCTTTCATGCTGCTTTCATTATGTATGGCACCTTTGGTTTAACACGAGCAATGAATGGACAGCATTATCATTACCCATTAATAGGACGAGGGTGTAAAGGGCAGTAAATGAAGTCGTATCCTTCTATCGCTAAAATTACCGTTTCTGTAGATCCAAAGTTACAGTTGAAACGGAGAATCACTCAAACCAGCTTTTTTATACTTTTTATAATTGCTCCTATATTTGATCTTCTTCGATTAGATTTACACTTGGGTCACTTTATATTTTTAGGGCAAAACTGGACCCTGGGTCTGGATGCATTGCAAGCCGGTGAAGGAAGTGTTGCTGAGGCAGTTATAAATATATTCCTTCGGGTTTTTTTACCCTTCTTTGGGCTGGCTACAGCATTTCTATGGGTGGCATGGAAATATGGTCGTCTTTACTGTGGTTGGTTGTGCCCGCATTTTTCTGTTGTGGAAACAATAAATGGTTTAATGCGAAAAGCCAGTGGCAAGTTTAGTATATGGGACAAGAAAAAATCCCTAAATAAAGTCGATGGCAGTAAAATTGAAACAGATAAAAGATATTGGTGGTTGGTTTACATTGCTGTAGTTGGCTTTGCTTTTTTATGGGCGGTGGTTTTTCTTACTTATTTATTACCGCCAAAAGAGATTTATTATAACCTTGTGCACTTTAGTTTAACGCGTAACCAGATGGTATTTATTGGTGCTGCGACTATTTTGTTGTCAATTGAGTTTATGTTTGCGCGTCACTTTTTTTGTCGTTTTGCCTGTGCCGTGGGTGTGTTTCAAAGCCTGGTATGGATGGCAAATAAACACGCGATGGTAGTGAGTTTTGATAGAAAAAATGCACTGCAGTGCCAGGGTTGCCATGTTGCTTGTGAAGACGAATGCCCGATGCGTTTAAAACCACGTTCAATTAAAAGATATATGTTTAATTGTACTGAGTGTGGACGATGTCTTAGTGCCTGCAAGCAAGTACAAAATAAAAATGATCATGCATCATTACTCACATGGAAAGATGGACAATCAGCCTTTCAGGAAAGTGATCGCTAATGGCTCTTAAAGCACCAAAATTTATGCAAGCATTACATCGACTTGTCGAGATTGAGGAACACGTCGGTTCTTTATGGCATCGATTGATAATGCATGAAGACAACAAACGCTATCCGGAAGAAGCCGTATATCTTGATGATGTTCGACGTAGTGTTGCGGTGATGTTTCGTGCGCTCGGTGGTGATGGTGCACTTAAAATAGAATCCTCAATGGCAACCGAATACGGTGCACACCGTACATGGCGACAGCGTATCGCAGGTAGTAACAAACATGTTGAGCTGAGTTGGCGCAACGAATCATCATTAAATCTACCCGCATGTATCGATGTTTTCCCTGAAAAAGAATTGAATCGTGATCTTTATTTATGGCTTGCTGCACTGGCATCGGGTGATGCAGGCATTAAACAAAAACAGAATGACTGGATTCGATACAACCAATGGTTGAGTTGTAAAGTATTAAAACGCTTCCCCGGTTTACAGCAACGTTATCAACGATTAGTTGCAGCACAACTGGCTTTGCGTCCAGATATTAAAAAATTAAAAAAAGATGAGGCAGAGTTAGAACTTGTCATTCAACAAGCACTGCACAATCCAGCTGAGGTTGTTGAGTACCCTGCAATGGATGATCAGAATTACATGCCACAACCGGTTTATCTCTGGTTGCATCCTTCACCACCATATTCTGAAACAGGCACAATTTCTTCGCAGGATGATGATGTTATTCCGGAATCTGAAGGTGAAACAATTGATCCCGAAGAAGAACGACGCTACAAGGCAGAACAAGTCGAAATGCCTAATGGTAAAGATGGATTAGTGCTGGATCGTTTTGAAAATATTTTTAGCTGGACGGAGTATATAAAAGTAGATCGCAGCACCGATGAAGATGAAGACCTGGAATCAGCAGAAGATTCTGCAAAAGATCTTGATCAGTTGAGTGTTGCACGTGACAGTAAAAGTACAGCAAAACGTATCCGTTTTGACCTTGACCTGCCATCTGCAGAAAGTGATGACGCTTTGATCGGTGAAGGTATAATGTTACCTGAATGGGATTATCGAAAATCCGAATTAGTAAAAGATCATTGTTGTTTACAATCGATGATTGCGGATACAGCAGAGGCAATTGAATTACCGCTAAGATTACGAAGCATTGCAAAACGATTACGTAGTCAGTTTGAAGCCTTAGTACCTTCACGAATCTGGTATAAAGGTCAAAAGGAAGGCAGTGAAGTTGATCTTGATGCTTATCTTGATTTTGTAACTGAACAAAAACAATCACAAGCCATTGCCGATCAAGGTATGTATCGAGAGTTCCGGGGAGGCTTTCGTGATATGGCCTGTTTATTACTGGCAGATTTATCATTATCGACAGATTCCTATGTTAATGATGAGTCACGAGTTATTGATGTTATACGCGATAGCTTAATGTTATTTGCAGAAGCACTTTCTGCTACCGGTGATCAGTTTGCTATGTATGGTTTTTCTTCTCGCTATCGCGACCATATTCGTTTCCATACCTTAAAAACATTCAGCGAATCTCATAATAATATTTCACGGGGTCGTATTAATGCGATTAAACCGGGTTACTACACTCGAATGGGGGCGGCTATTCGCCAGGCAAGTGAGGTATTAAGTAAACAAACGGCAAGTCAGCAATTACTATTACTATTAACGGATGGTAAGCCGAATGATCTGGATCTATATGATGGTCGATATGGTATTGAAG
Organism: Gammaproteobacteria bacterium; assembly: GCA_030593785.1. Classification (GTDB taxonomy): domain Bacteria; phylum Pseudomonadota; class Gammaproteobacteria; order UBA6429; family Thiohalophilaceae; genus JAGLTQ01. Next base: position 8,731 of record JAUVGM010000061.1, read on the forward strand.
ATACTCGTATGGCATTAATTGAAGCCAGGCGAAAAGGTTTGCAACCCTTTTGTGTCACTGTTGACGAAAAAGGCGGTGATTATTTACCTTATATGTTTGGTGCTGAAAATTTTGTGGTTATTCGCAAGCCGTCTGAATTGCCCCGTGAACTACCTCTATTATATGCGCGGCTCACTAATTAGATGAAGTATGTGTATCGATACATTACTTGATCAAAATCAAGGTTTCTTGATCGATAGCATGTGTAGAATTAACTAATCTTTTATTGTAGGGCTGGTGGGTATTAGAAGGCTGTTTGGGTATGCCTCGTTACTTGCCATTTAAATCCTTAAATTATGTTTATTTTATGGATTTAGAAGTCAAAACCCCTACTTATTTTAAAGGTTTTTTATAGGGCAACAGAATTTAGTTATAAACGAATTTTTGGTAAACACAAAAAGTAGGAGTACTAATTATGAGTACAAAACATTCGATAAAATATACGACGGCGATGTTAGCCGTCATCATCGGCATGGCTGCGTCCACAGGCGTCGCGTTTGCCAAAAAGAAATTTAAACCACTTAATGAAGCTGAGTTTGAGCAGGCAAAAAGCATGTACTTCCAGCGTTGCGCAGGTTGTCATGGTGTTTTGCGTAAAGGT
>JAUVGM010000024.1 GCA_030593785.1 Gammaproteobacteria bacterium
AAGAGATATCATTGAGTTCCCTGAAAAGTACGGTATACAGCTCGATGAAATTCCAAATAAGCCTTATTTTGAACAAGTAAAATTAGATAGCCAAATTGATTTAGCACTTGCAGCAGAGATGGCTGGATTAGAGCTTGATGACCTTTATAAATTAAATTCTGGTTATAACCGCTGGGCAACCGCACCCAATGGGCCGCATGATTTATTATTGCCCGTTACTCATGTTGATGACTTTAAACTTAAGTTAGCTGAACTCCCTGCCAATAAACGTATTAAATGGGTTCGTCATCGTGTTCGCAAAGGCGAAACGCTCGGCACTATTGCACAAAAGTTTCATACCAGTATTCGTACCATTAAACGTGTTAACCGCTTGCGTGGAAAAATGATACGCGTTGGCCGAGGTTTAACCATCCCGGTGGCAAGCCGTTCATTACGTGAATATCGCTTAAGCGCCAATCAACGTAAAAGTAAATTACAAAACATCCCTCGACAAGGACGAAAGGTCTCACATATCGTACAACAAGGAGATACTTTCTGGGATCTTGCACAGTATCACCGTGTCGGTGTTCGACAACTTGCTAAATGGAATAGCATGGCGCCACGTGATCGTCTTCAGGCTGGACAGCGTTTAATTATCTGGTCACGTCGTGGCAGTTCTGTTTCATCTGCAGTGGATATTGAAAGTTTGTCCGCGCCACCACGTCGTAACATTACTAAACGTATTGGCTACCGCGTAAGAAATGGTGATTCACTGGCTAGAATATCGAGTAAATTTAGAGTCACAATTAAACAACTTAAACGTTGGAACAGAAGTGTCCGCACCAAAAAATATCTACAACCTGGTCAATGGCTTACATTGATAGTTGATGTTGCAAAACAATCTGGTAATTCTTAATACCGAAGGTACCTGACTCACTCTTTCTTTTAGCTTAAGTGTTTATATTTAAGTATATATTTGCATAAAGTATGAAACCGATATTGAAGTGACTCCAGTACCTTTGCTTTTCTCTAGCTTCTCGCTATCCGTGCAAAAACTTAATTATTACTCTCTAAATAATGATGCCTGTAATAAAGTTTTTGTATAACTGCTTTCAGGATCTTCAAAAAGTTTTTCTGTTTCGCCCTCTTCAACTACTTTACCATTTCGCATGACGATGACTTTATGTGACATGGCACGTATCACCTTCAAGTCATGCGTAATAAATAAATAACTTATATTATGTTTTTTCTGCAGATTACTTAACAAGTTCAACACTTGTTTTTGTACTGATACATCTAACGCACTGGTTGGCTCATCAAGCAAAATAAGTTTTGGTTCCAGGATAACAACTCGTGCAATTGCAATTCTCTGACGTTGCCCGCCTGAAAACTCATGCGGATAACGGGACAACATAGCTTCTTCTAAGCCTACCTCGTTAAGTATGTTTATTATTCTTTTATAACGTTCATCTGCGTTAAGTTCTGGAAAATGAATTATTAAACCTTCTTCAATAATTTGTTTTATATTCATTCTTGGAGATAGAGATGAAAACGGATCTTGAAAAACAACCTGGATATCTTTGCGCAAAGGTCTCATTTCACGGGAGTTCAGATTACTGATCGTATTCCCATTTAAGTAAATTTCACCTTCACAGTTTTGTAAGCGTAATAGACACATACCAAGCGTCGTTTTACCTGAACCAGATTCACCAACAATCCCAAGTGTTTCAGATTTTTTCAGCACCACAGAAACGTCGTCAACCGCTTTAACATCTCCAATTTTACGATTAAAAAATCCTGCCTTAATCGGAAAATAGCAACGGATATCTTTTGCACTCAATAATTCATCAGAAGATTTAGAAACATCACTTTCACTTACCAGTTTTTCAGGTTCACTGTTTAATAGATGCTGAGTGTAACTGTGTTTTGTATTACTAAATAAATCCGTGACATTGTTTTGCTCTACTATTTCACCATCTTTCATTACACAAACATGATCTGCAAAACGTTTAACCATATTTAGGTCATGAGTAATCATTAACACAGCCATTCCAAATTCTTTTTGCAGGTCTTCTAATAACTCAATAATTTGTGCCTGGATTGTCACATCAAGTGCTGTTGTAGGTTCATCTGCAATTAGTAACCGTGGTTGGCAAGCAAGTGCCATGGCTATCATTACTCTTTGGCGTTGCCCGCCAGATAACATATGTGGATATGCATCAATACGTTTATGAGGTTCAACAATACCAGTTCGATCCAGTAATTCGATCATATGTGCGCGCGCTTTTGCTCGTGACATACCTTTATGTAATATAAGACCTTCTATTAATTGTTCTCCAATACGATAAACAGGATTTAGAGCCGTCATCGGTTCCTGAAAGATCATAGCAATGTCTTGCCCACGAACTTTTCGCATATCATCTTCATTGAAAGATAATAAATCTTGTCCAGCAAACTCAATTTCACCATGAAGATAATGTGTATGACGTGTATCGTGTAGCTTTAAAATCGAAAGTGCGGTTACCGATTTACCTGATCCAGATTCGCCTACCAACGCAAGTTTCTGCCCAGCAAAAATATCGAAATTAACATTGCGAACAACAGACGTTAAAGGTTCTGATGGTAAACCAAAGGCGATTTCCAGATCTCGTATGGATAACAATGGTGTATTTTTGTTATTCATATTATCCACGACGAGAATCCAGGGCTTCACGTAATGCTTCACCAATAAAAATTAATAGCATCAAGGTACCAACCAGAACAACAAAAGTACTCATTGAAAGCCACCATGCTTCTATATTTTCTTTTCCTTGAGCAAGTAATTCACCAAGACTTGGCGTTGATGGTGGTACACCTAGCCCCAGAAAATCCAGACTGGTCAAAGCCAAAATTGCACCACTAATACGAAAAGGTAAAAAGGTAATAACTGGTGTCATGCTATTCGGTAACAAATGACGAAACATAATCGCACGATTGGATAATCCCAAAGCACGAGCCGCTTTAACATACTCCATATTACGTCCGCGAAGAAATTCAGCACGCACGTAATCGGCTAATCCCATCCAACCAAAAACGGAAAGTAGAATAATCAATAAAAATATACTGGGTTCGAATAGAGAAGCAAAAATAATGAGTAAATAAAGTTCAGGCATTGATCCCCAAATTTCTATCACACGTTGTGAATAGAGATCAATACGTCCACCAAAGTACCCTTGAATCGCTCCGGCTATTACACCAATAGCGACACCAATAATTGTTAAGACAAAAGCAAATAAAACGGAGAGCCGAAAACCATAGATTAAACGTGCTAAAACATCACGACCCCGGTCATCTGTACCTAACAAATTTTCTTGAGATGGCGCAGCAGGATTAGGTAACGGACTATAATAATTTATGGTGTCATAACGAAATGGATTCGGTGGATATATAGCCCAATTACCATTCGAATTCAGTAGTTGTTTTACATACGGATCTACATAATCAGCTTCTGTTTCAAAGTCACCACCAAAGGTTGTTTCAGGATATGTTTTTAATACTGGCATATACAACGAACCTTCATAAGATACCAGCAGTGGTTTATCGTTGCTTAAAATTTCTGCAAACAGACTCAAACTAAATAAAACAACAAACAGCCATAAACTATAATAACCACGTTTGTTCGCTTTAAAACGTTTCCATGCACGGCTACTTTCTTTTAGCGGCTTATTTTCTGCTATTGTCGATTCTATATTCATGATTAATTATTATGCGATTCAAATTGAATTCGAGGGTCAACAAGAACATAACTGAGATCAGTAATTAATTTAGCCACCAAACCTAGTAAGGTAAACAGGTACAATGAACCTAATACCACGGGATAATCACGTTTCAAAATAGATTCATAAGCTAACAAACCTAAACCATCCAATGAGAAAATGGTTTCAATAAGTATACTCCCAGCAAAAAAAGCACCAATGAATGCACTAGGAAAACCGGTCACTAAAGGAATCATCGCATTACGAAATATATGTTTATATAAAACGGTATTTTCAGATAAACCTTTTGCTCTTGCAGTTAAAACATATTGCTTACGAATTTCTTCAAGAAAACTATTCTTGGTTAATATCGTCATAACAGCAAAGCTACCCACGACCAACGAAATAACGGGTAAAGTAATATGCCAAAGATAATCTGTTATTTTTCCGAACCAGCTTAATGTTTCCCAGTTGTCTGAGGTTAATCCACGCAAAGGAAACAAATCCCAAAAACTCCCGCCACCAAACAAGACTAAAAGAAAAATACCCAGAACAAATCCAGGAATGGCATAACCAATTAAGATAATGGTACTGGTAAATACATCAAACGGTGTCCCGTCTTTTACCGCTTTAATAATCCCCAATGGAATACAACTTAAATAAACCAGGATAAATGTCCACAAACCTAAACTGATAGAAACAGGAAGTTTCGAGGCCATGAGTTGCATAACCGATTGTTGATGATAATAGCTATCACCTAAATCAAAACGAACATAGTTACCTATCATAGTAAAAAAACGTTCATGTGCCGGTTTATCAAAACCATATAATTTATTAAGCTCGGCCAGCTTTTCTTTATCTAAGCCAGCATTACCGCGATATAAACGTTGACTGCCTCCACTTGCCTCTCCACCTTTAGATTGTCCGGCTGTTTGCATTTGATGAATAAGTTGTTCTACTGGGCCACCAGGAACAAATTGGGTGACGACAAACGTCAACAACATCACCCCAAACAAGGTTGGAATCATTAACAATAATCTTTTTAAGATATATGCAGCCATAATATTATTGTTTACTCGGATTCATTGTTTGCCGCTTTTTTGTCCACCAGGAGCTTAAAACCCAACTCTCAGCTGAAAAATACAACGGTAATTTTTTTGGATAGGCAAACTTATCCCAATATGCGAGACGATGCACAGCGATATACCAATTAGGAATTAAATATTCTTCATGCAATAACACTCGATCCAGTGCCCGAGAGGCAATAACAACTTCTTCTCTATTTTTAGCAAAGACAACATGCTCAATCAGCTTATCAACCACTTTATTATTTATACCTATCAAGTTTCGTGAGCCCTCTTCATTTGCTGAAGATGAGTGCCATAAATTATAAAGTTCATTACCCGGTGATTGAGATTGTGGATACGATGCAACCATAAGATCAAAATCAAAAGTACGATTACGTCGTATATATAGTGAAACATCAACCGTTCTATAATGTAATAAAATACCCAGCTTACGCAGGTTATAGGAATAAGGCGCTAAAATACGCTCAAAGCCCTTTTGCGCGAGTAATACATCAAATTCGAAATGGCGCCCTACTTTATTTTGTAATACGCCATCTTTTACAGACCAACCCGCGTCTTTTAAAAGTGCCGCGGCTTCTATCAAATTTTTTCTTAAGTCACCTTTGTTTTTTGTTGAAGGTGGCGTCCAGACTTTATTGAATACTTCAGCAGGTAAATCTTTACGATAGCGGTTGAGTAATTCAAGTTCTTTGCCTTGAGGTAAACCGCTAGAAGCCAATTCACTGTTACTAAAATAACTATCGCAACGTGTATATTGGTTATAAAAAAGCATACTATTAGACCAATTAAAATCAAAGGCTAATGTTAGTGCACGGCGTACACGTTTATCTTTAAATAATGCTCGTCGAGTATTAAAAACAAACCCCTGCATGCCGGCATTATTATGATGCTTTAGCTCTTCTTTTATTATTTTTTTTGATTCAAACTTTTCACCAACATAATCTCGTGCCCACTGTTTTGAATGATTCACTAATTTAAAATCAAACTCACCCGCTTTTAACGCTTCGAGCATCACGGTGCTGTCTTTGTAATATTTATAAATAACCTTATCAAAATTAAACATACCACGACGTACAGGTAGATCCTTTGCCCAATAATTTGGGTTACGTTGGTAAGTAATATTTTTGCCCAATGAATATTTTTCTATGGTGTAGGGACCACTGCCAATTGGCTGCTTACGAGATAATTTTTCGAAGGACTCCCCTGCTACCCATTTATGTGAAAAAACCGGGATTTGTGCCGCAATCAAATGTAATTCCGGGTTAACTCTGGTGAAATCAAAACGAATTGTTCGTTCATTAACAATGATTGCTCGTTTTATATCCGCCCAATAAAAACGGTATTGTGGATGTCCCTTTTTACTCTTAATCGTATCAAAAGAAATTTTTACATCCTTAGCTAAAACTGGACTACCATCTGAAAACCGGGCTTTAGGATTAATTTTAAAAGTGACTGATCGCTTGTTTTTTGCGAGTTTGATGTCATTGGCGATATGACCATAAAGACTATAAGGCTCATCGGCACTTTGAATCATGAGCGTTTCAAAAATCAGATCACCTAAGCCATCAACCGAAACGCCTTTAAGTATATAAGGGTTAAAACTATCAAAATTTCCGAAACCCGGTAAAATTATTTTTCCACCTTTTGGTGCATCCGGATTCACGTAGTCAAAGTGTTTGAAATTATCGGGATATTTAGGGGTGTAGCCTAAACCTATGGATGGAGATGCGACAGCAACCAGATGCGGTAAGAATAAAATACCATAAAAAGCGAACAGTCTAAAAATACGCACTCACGATTCCCTGTTTGACTACTGTTATTATTATTGTAATAGCGTAATTGCCGTATGAATATTACCTTAATTTGGGCAGATTAGTATAATTTAACTCTATCGAAATCAAATAGTAGCGAAGCCAATGGCAGTCTTTGAAATTACTGGCAAACACTGCTTTAATACTCGGCGTTAAAGCATTATCATTGGCTGATAAAAATACTAATTATTAATATCTTACGAATAAGATAAGAAATGAGGAATACATTATGGGTTTTCTACAAGGCAAACGTGCTCTTATTGTTGGTTTAGCCAGCAATCGTTCAATCGCATACGGTATTGCCCAAGCCATGCACCGTGAAGGTGCTGAACTTGCTTTCACCTACCAAAATGAAAAATTACAAGATCGCGTTGCTAAAATGGCTGCCGAACTCGACTCTGAGATTATTGTTCCTTGTGATGTAAGCAGTGATGAACAAATTGAAAATGTCTTTACTGAACTCGATAATTATTGGGATGGTTTAGACATTATTATTCATTCAGTTGCATTTGCTCCCCGCAACGAGCTTGAAGGTGATTATCTCGATAATGTTACCCGTGATGGTTTCCGTTTAGCCCATGAAATCAGCTCATACAGTTTTGCCGCTTTAGCAAAAGCCGGTCGCAACATGATGGAAGGCCGTGACGGCGCATTACTGACACTCAGCTATTTAGGTGCTGAACGTGCAATGCCAAACTACAATGTCATGGGACTCGCTAAAGCAAGTCTGGAAGCAAATGTTCGCTACATGTCACAGAGCTTAGGTCCTGATGGTATTCGTGTTAACGGTATTTCAGCAGGCCCGATTAGAACATTAGCTGCAGCAGGAATCAGTAATTTCCGTAAAATGCTACATGAAGTTGAAGCAACAGCTCCACTACGCCGCAATGTAACTATCGAAGACGTAGGTAATGCAGCTGCATTCCTTTGTTCTGATTTAGCATCAGGTATTACCGGTGAAATCACTTATGTTGATGCAGGTTACAACACTATTGGGATGCGACCACTTGATACAGAGTAAACTGCATGCTGAATAACTCTAGTCAAATATAGAATTAAAAAAGGCCGCATTTTGCGGCCTTTTTTTGATCTTGTAGGTTCGAATTCATTCGAACGTCGATGTTAATTATAACCATCAAGGTAAAATTATTACCGCGTTCGAATGAATTCGAACCTACAAAAAACATCTGAAATAAAGGACTTCAACTATTCTAAAGCGCCTTTTCTTCCTGCAATATATTTTCTTCACCTTCGAGTCGAGCAATAATCACGGCACCACAGGAATCACTAAAGACATTTACCGATGTTCTAAACATATCCAGAATCCGATCAACAGCTAAAATTAATCCCAGAGCCTCGACAGGTAATCCTATTACGCCCAAAATAATTGTTATCGCGACAAGACTGGCAGCAGGGATACCCGCGACCCCTATCGAAGTCAGCAACGCTACAAGTACGACCGTGAATTGAACCGTAAAGCTCAACTCTAATCCATATGCCTGAGCAATAAACATTGCAGCAACACACTCATACAAGGCAGTACCATCCATATTCACCGTGGCACCCAACGGTAAAACAAATGACGTTGTTTTATTAGAAACCCCGGCATTTTTCTCTACACATTCCATGGTCATAGGCAAAGTAGCAGATGAAGATGCTGTTGAAAAAGCTGTTAATAACGCTGGAGCCATGGCCTGAAAATGACGCTTTGGACTCACCCTGGCAATAAATTTAAGCATCAAAGGTAGGACAACAAGTACATGAGTTGCCAATGCGAGTACTACACTAAGGAAGAACCAACCTAAGGTGGATGCCAGGCTCAGCATTTCATTTGGATCCATACCTGCTATCACTTTTGCAACTAAAGCAAAAACACCAATGGGCGCAAACTTCATCACCACATCGGTGATTTTCATCATCACTTCTAAAATGCCCTGCCAAAAATTGTATTGTGCTTCAGCATACGCTTCCTGAATTCTGGTTATAAAATAACCAAATAAAATAGCGAAAAATATCAGACCTAAAAGTTGTCCATTTGCAGCTGCAGCAACAACATTTGAAGGCACCATATCGAGGAAGACACCCGCTATGTCTCCCACTCCTCGTTCAGCAACTTTTGCAGCAGCCATCTTGCCCTGCTCTACATCAAGGCCTAAAACAAGCTGTGCAGGCTGACCGTCAATAATCCCAGGCGTGAGGACATTGACAAAAAACAAGCCCAGTAAAATTGCAAAAAAGCTTGTGGTCGCATAATACAAAAGGGTTCTCCCCCCCATGCGAGCAAGACCATCACCACCGCCAATACCAGCAACACCAACAATGATGGATGAAACAACAAGAGGAATTATGATCATCTTTAATGCATTCATGAACAATGCACCAAAGAATGTGAAAATTTCGTAAAAAGTAATGCCAGCAATACCGGCGGTTTTACCTGCAAAAATACCAGCAAGAACGGCTAGCACTAAAGCAATAAGAATTTGCCAATGTAACTTAAGTTTGAGAACGGTAGAAAACATGTACTTCCCCTTATGTAATTATTTTTCTTATAAAGAGACCTTAGCTCAAATGAGCTAAAGATCTAAAAGTAAAATTCTCAAGAGGAGTCAGAAATAAACTCAGGCTTAATTATAATTTTTACCGTTGTTAGTTTGCTTCTGTTTCAGTATCAATAGCGGCCTGTGATATTGAAATATCTGCTTGAGACTTTAGATGTTGTACAAATGAATCATAAGCTGCATTACCCATTACTTGTATAATACGAGCATCATCAGGGCGAGCGTCTTCATCATCTTTAACATTAAACAGTGCAACAACAGCCTGACTACCAGATTGTAACCTGGTTTTATCCCAGCTTGTCGCTGAGTCAACAGGTTTAGGCATTGCAAAGGCATGCTGTCGTAATTGTTCAGGCAGTTCATTTTTTGTCTCTGTTTTTCGTTTAATCCAGCCGGTTTTATTCCATTTAACTTCCGGATAACGTTGTTTAACAGAATCAATACTCTCATTGCCTTCTAAACGCGCGAGAATATCAGTTGCCACGTCCTGTACTTTTTTACCCGCTTGTTCCTGCAACAAACTATTTTTAATTTGCGACTTAACTTTATCCAATGCCTTTACCGATGCAGGTAGATGTTCTTTAATTCTTAAAACAACTAATTGCGTATCAGATAATTCCAGAAGTTCACTGTTACGACCTTCTTTAAGTACTTCATTACTAAAAGCAGCAGTAAGTACTTTGGGGTTAGCAAAAAGTCCTGTTCCACCACGGCGAGTCATTAATGTACTTGTTTTAACTTTTAAACCTAACGCATCTGCTACAGGTTCAAGTGAATCAGGTGATTCATAACTTAGATTATTCATTTGATCAGCATCATCAAAGAATACTTTGCCCGCCAGTTGATATTGCAGTTCTTTTTTAATTGCAACTTTAACATCAGCTAAAGGCTTTAATTTTCTTTCCGCTTTAATCAAAATATGACGAACTTTACGTTCTTCAGGATCACCAGCTCGAATATCATCCACTTGAATAAGTTGAAATCCTGCTTTTGATTCAACTACTTTACTGAGCTCACCTTTCTTTAGAGCAAAAACAATATTATCAAACTTTTCGTCAACTCCACGGGTAAGATAACCTAAAACACCACCTTGTTTCGCTGAACCTTTATCCTGCGAATGCTTTTTCGCTAAAGTAGCAAAGTCAGCACCTTGCTGTATTTGTTTACGCAAGTCAGTAATTTTCTTTTTCGCACCGGCATCATCACTCCCCATATAATTTTCAGGTGAGCTTTCATAATGTTGTTTAACCATTTTATCGGTTACTTCCTGCTGCGCAGCAACATCATCCATATTTAATTCAATATATTCGAGCTGAACTTTTTCCGTCGTTAAATATAACTGACTATTTTTATCGTAATAAGATTTAATATCTTCATCACTAACATTAACTAACTTACGGTAAGGTTTAACAGAAACATCAAAATAACCAATGTCTCTTTTTTGGTTTTGCAATGTCGCTAATGTCTTTTTCTCTTTTTCAGTTAAGAAAGCACTTGTCGTAATTGCACTACGTATTTGTTGTGAAGCAATATCACGTGATAAATCGTTTTCAAACGCTTCACCATTCATACCTTGCAACGACAAAACTTCTTTATATCTTTTCGCTGAAAATACACCCGCTTCTTTAAATGCTTCATATTCTCTGATTTTATCTAAAACCTGTTCTGATGAAGCTAGATAGCCTTGCTCGAACAGCATCTGGTTCATTACTTCCTGAGTGATCAAACCTTGTAATACTTCTCTCTTAACTCTTGCTGTGCCAAACATTTCAGGACGATATTGATCACCAAACATGTTGCGCAAACGTTCCTGATAATTTTGATAGGCACGAGTCAAATCAGTACTACTAATTTCTGTACCATTAATTGATGCCACCACAACTTTAGAAGCGCCAGACAAATAACTTCCTAAACCAAACAAGGCAAAAGAAACCACTATTAAACCCACGACGATCCATACGAAGACACCCTGAGCGTTATTACGAATTGCTTGCAACATAACTTATACTTTTCTATTAATTATTAAGTGGACGGTATTATACGTTTATTATTTATTCTTGTATTTATAAATTCTGTATAAAAAAAGGCGCAACCTAAATAGATTGCGCCTTTAGTAATAGTGGCGGAGCGGACGGGACTCGAACCCGCGACCCCCGGCGTGACAGGCCGGTATTCTAACCAGCTGAACTACCGCTCCGCGATTTGGTGGGTGGTACAGGGATCGAACCTGTGACCCTCGCCTTGTAAGGGCGATGCTCTACCAGCTGAGCTAACCACCCCTGATCGAACGCGCGCTAGTTTAAGGCATCCTTAAATGCTTTACCAGCTTTAAATCCAGGATTTTTTGATGCTTTGATTTGAATCTCTTCACCAGTGCGTGGATTACGACCAACACGAGCAGCACGGTCACGAACAGTAAAAGTACCAAAGCCAGCAATAGCAACCTGGTCACCATTTGCTAAAGTGTTAATGATACTGCTTACCATTGTATCTACAGCGCGTGCTGCAGCAGCTTTTGAGATGTCTGCACTTTCTGCAACAGCTTCTACGAGTTCTGATTTATTCACTTAAATTCCCCCTATTGGAATGACGACAAAAATACCGCCCTATTAAAATATAAGAGCGGTTTTAAATATTATTAACGTATGGATTTATACCAATGCTAACTAGACCGGGTCAAGCAATCTGTGCACAGTTTACTTGTATGACTGCATAAAACCAGTACTTTTTAGTGAGTTTGTATATTTGTGCTATCAGTTTTTTTAGATTTGCTCACTTTTCCACCAGTTTTTGCTTCAGCCAATGGTTTGGGAGAATGAACCAATGCTTCTATTAAAACTTCATCTATCCAGCGAACAGGTTTAATGTCCAAACTCTCTTTTACATTATCCGGTATTTCAGTTAAATCTTTACGATTTTCTTCTGGAATCAATACTGTTTTAATTCCTGCACGATGCGCGGCAAGTAATTTTTCTTTCAAACCACCAATCGGTAGTACTTCACCACGTAAGGTAATCTCACCCGTCATCGCGACGTCATTTCGAACAGCAATACCAGTCAAGGCAGAAACCAACGCGGTACACATGCCGACACCGGCACTTGGACCGTCTTTAGGAATTGCACCTTCAGGAACGTGAACATGAATATCATTTTTTTCAAAGACTTCATTTTTAATACCTAAAACAGCGGAACGACTTCTTACTACTGTCATAGCGGCTTGAATGGACTCTTTCATAACATCGCCAAGCTGGCCTGTCACACTGGTTTTTCCTTTGCCTGGTAAAACAGCTGTTTCAATCGTTAACAACTCACCACCAACCTCAGTCCACGCTAAACCATTTACCTGACCAACCTGATCATTTTCATCAATAACACCATAACGGAAACGTTCTACACCCAAATATTTTTCCAGGTTCTCTCCGGTGATATCAACATGAGAAACATCTTTATCAAGTAAAATTTCTTTTACTACTTTACGACACAACTTGGCTATTTCACGCTCCAGGTTACGTACACCTGCTTCACGGGTATAGTTACGTATAATTCCACGAACAGCATCTTCACCAATACTGATCTCGTCGTCTTTAAGTCCATTATTTTTAATTTGTTTTTCCACTAAATAACGCATTGCGATATTTAATTTTTCATCTTCGGTATAACCCGACAAACGAATGACTTCCATACGATCTAATAACGGTCCAGGAATATTCATTGTATTTGAAGTCGCTACAAACATAACTTCAGACAAATCATAATCGACTTCCATATAGTGATCGTTGAATGTGTGATTTTGTTCTGGATCTAATACTTC
>JAUVGM010000257.1 GCA_030593785.1 Gammaproteobacteria bacterium
GATTAAAATATTTTTTTAGAAATGTCGCAGAGACCGCTCGAAATATCGTTTCTTCATGAGTTGCAAGAGGTAAATGAAAACGTGCAAGCGGTCTTAAAAATTTCATTTTAGGACAAGCGCTACTGCTCATTAATAAACCCAACAGCGAACTAATACCGCGCTGCAAACTGGTATGAGCAAATACTTGACGTTCTGCTGAAGTAACAGTGATATCGACTTCGTCATAAGACGAAAGATCTTTGCACCAATAGATAATGGGCACCAAATTTACTGCTAATGGACAATAAAGATAGTCTTCACTGGTTAAAGGACATGTATTACATTGATGAAATTCTAACTGCGCCCAGTCAGGATAACTGTTTTCAGTTACTAATTCTGCCTGTAAACTTTGGTTGTCGAAATCAACCGTAAAGTCTTTTTGATGACCATCAGGGAAATTAAATTGATACTTATAAAAAATATTAGCCACAAAACATCATCTCTTAAAACTGTTCTACATTGAAATTATAGAGCCTTCTTTAAGGATTGTTTTGCTTACGAAACGATTATTAACAATTGGAGTATTTATTTGTGATGCATCTCAAAATAGTAGCATGATGAAGTTCACAAACTCATTGCCTAACTAAAGTGCCGCCTGACAATTATTCCGGCCATTTTCTTTTGCTTTATACAGCGCCTTATCTGCACGAATAAATAAGACTTCACCGTCCTCATCATTTTTAACCTCTGCAAAACCAGAGGAAACAGTGACATTTACTGCCTCATCCCGAAAATGAAATTTACTCGATGCGATTATTTCTCTTAGCTTATCAGTGATTAATTGTGCACCTTTTACATCTGTAGCAGGCAATATGGATACAAATTCTTCACCGCCATAACGTGCAATAAAATCAGTTTCCCGCATATTTTTCTTTAATATTGAAGAAACTAATTTTAAAACCTGATCACCAGCCGCATGACCATAGCTATCATTAACTTTTTTAAATAAATCGATATCCCAAACAACCAATGTAAAAGGATCTTTATTGCGTCGGAAATTTGCCAGCTCTAGATTAAGTCGTTCATCATATGCCAATCTATTTGGTATTTCAGTTAATACATCACGAAGTGTTTGTTGACGTTCTTTTTCAATTTGTTCTTTTAACTCTTCTGCCTCACCTTCCATTACTTTTACTTGTTTTTTTAATTGTTCAATAATAGAGGCGGCTTGTTTATCTTTTTCATTTTCTTTTATTAAAAAATTATCAACATGATTGCGAAGGTTAATAACTCGAGATTGTATAGACGTTTTTAATTCATCCAGATTTTTAATATTATTAATGCCATCTTCAATAGTAGTCATTTCTACTTTCATGACATCGGTCATTTCTTTGCCATGTAAATGGGTTAACTCTCGAATTCTTGCTGTTTCTCTTATATCTTTATCCAGCTCATTTAAACGGCCCGTTAATTGTTTTAAAAAATCTTCTATTTCCTTTTTTTCTTTTTTAACACTGTCTAAAATATCTGCCGTTATTCCAATTGTCTGCTCTAACGAGCTTAAAAATATCTTCTCATCAACGGATTGACTTAACTTACGTTTAATTAAATTGGCTTCAACCTGTAAGTCACCAGGTAAGGCCATTTTTTCTAACAACGATATTAAACTCTTTACTGCATTGTCCAGATTTAACCCTGATTCTATTTTTCCTTCTTCTTCAGACTGTTCAATTTTTATTTCAGGCTCTTTATCTTCTTTTTCTTTTTTACTCATGAAGGAAGATAAAAAACCTTTATCTTTCTTTTCTTCCGCTAACGATAACCCATGAACCAGCAACTTTGCCAGATCATTTATGAAAGGTGATATTTCCTTGTTTGTTGATGTCTTTGATATCTTGCCTGACAGCTTTGATAATTTTGATTCAATTTTTCCAGCTGGCTTTATCTTTCTAATAAGCTCAATAATATGATTGCTTGATTCTCTTTTTTTCTTTTCCCGTATTGCTTCTAAACTAAGAATACTATCAGCGACTTCATCAATAGCCTTTTTTAATTTATTTGCTGGAATACCTTTATTAATGGCATCGCGTAATATACTTAGCTGTTCATTTAACTTTAAGGATGATGTATCTGCTGCATTGGTCAAATGTGTAATTAACGCACGTAAGTTTTTCTCACTATCACGCCACTGATTTTCTTTTACTTCAAGTTCTTCTAAACTTGATAGATATTTATTTTTCCACTTATCGCCTTTGCTTGAATCATTATCAAGATCTGTATATTTATTTCTCGCCATATTTATGCAACTTCAATATTCTTATCGGCTGCATTCTCAGCAACTAACGATTTAGGTTCAAGAGATAAAGTTTCAGGTAACTTTATTTCCATCATAATAGGAAGATGATCTGAACAAACATGTTTTAATGACATGGCTTTTACCACTTCAAGCTCGGATGTCACTAATATATGATCAATATGATGTTGTGGTCGCCAACTCGGGAAGGTATGCACTTCTTCAATCGGTTCATGTAATTTGGTTTGACTAAATAAATGCTGCATTTCATCGCTCTCAACTTTACAGTTTAAATCTCCCATGACAATTGCATGTTCATATTGATTTACATAATCACTGATCATGGCAAGTTGACGCATACGCGCGCGTTTACTTAACGCAAGATGTAAAACAAAAACAGCCAAGGTTTCTTTTTCACTGCCGTATTTTGCCATGATAGCTTGTCGCCCTGGAATTAAGCCGGGTAAACGAATATTTTCAATTGCATAGGGTTTTGGCCGACTTAATAGACCATTACTGTGTTTCGCAAGATGCCCAAGATTACGGTTTACCTGGTGGTACCAATGAGGAATTCTTGCTCGGTCTGCTAAATATTCAGTGAGGTTAATATAATTACTACGAAGACTACCCGCATCTGTTTCCTGTAAACCAACGATATCGTATTGTTCTAAAAAACTAACGGTATCGTCCAGATTACTTAAACGTTGCGAGTGAGGAATTAAATGTTTCCAGCTACCAGTGATATAGTGGCTTGGTTTACTTGTTTTAATGCCAACCTGCAGGTTGTAACTTAAAATTCGTAAAGTTCGACTTGAATCTATATTGGACAAACCATTTCACCTAACTTGCCAGTGAGTTTTAAGTTTTCACTATAATCTACCGGGCAATCAATAATACTTACTGTTTTATCCGCTAAGGCTTTTTTTAGAGTTGGTAATAAATCTTCACCTTTTTCTATACGATAGCCTTTAGCACCAAATGATTCAGCATACTTAACAAAATCAGGATTTTTAAAATCAATATTTGATTTACGTCCAAACTGATTCATTTGTTTCCATTCAATTAGACCATACGCAGAATCATTCCAAATCAATATAACAATCGGTGTCTTTAATCTCAACGCGGTTTCTATTTCTTGTGAGTTCATCAAGAAACCCGCATCACCGGTTACCGCAACAATGCCGCGATCAGGAAAAGCCAGTTTAGCGCCAATTGCGCCCGGAACCGCGATACCCATACTGGCAAAGCCATTTGAAATAATGCAGGTGTTAGGAAACTCGCAACGGAACATCCGCGACATCCACATTTTATGCGCACCCACATCCGAGATCGCAATGTCTTCCATGTTCATGGCAGTACGTAAATCCCAGATAATTTTCTGTGGCTTCATCGGCACAGCGTTATCATCTTTGTGCTGGTTCATATCTTCGATGAGTGCTTCACGAAGTGCACGCATATGGTTACCGGTATTTGGACTGGCTAAATCCATAATACGCAATAAAGAATGTTTAATATCACCCACAACACCACACGCAACAGGGTAATAAGCATCCACTTCTGCAGGTGACTGATCAATGTGAATAATAATGCGATCTTTTGTTGGGTGCCAAAGATATGGATGGTACTCAACTAAATCATAACCTATACAAATAATGACATCGGCCTTACTAAAACCACAGCTAACATAATCATTCGCTTGCAAGCCTGCACTTCCCAATGCCATTTCATGTTTAAAGGGAATAAC
>JAUVGM010000090.1 GCA_030593785.1 Gammaproteobacteria bacterium
CCTGAGGATGAGTCGGAATATCACTAATTGCTGTCATTGCGAGGAGGTACGACGAAGCAATCTCATGTTTAGTGCTATATATTAGGAGATTGCCGCGTCAGCTATAAAAACGATTGTTTTTATAGCTTTCTCGCAATGACGTGTGAGAGTTAAGTTTTTATTGTTTTAACGGAAAAATATGAACAACACAGAATACAAACGCCGCCGCAAACATCTTATGCAAATTATGGGTGAAGATGCCGTTGCGATTTTACCTGCGGCCTTAGTGCGTATGCGTAACCGCGATGCAGAGTTTCAATTTCGACAGGATAGTGATTTTCATTATATTACCGGCTTTGATGAGCCTGAAGCGGTTGCTGTTTTAGTTCCTGGTCGTGATCACGGAGAATATATTTTATTTTGTCGTGAGAATGATAAAAAAATGGAAACATGGAATGGCCTGCGTGCAGGTCAGGACGGCGCTATTGAAAAACACGCCGCGGATGATTCATTTCCGATTGATGATATCGATGATATCTTACCCGGCCTGCTGGAAAATAAAGAAAAAGTGTATTACACCATGGGTGTGCGTCCTGACTTTGACCAACTCATTATTAAATGGGTGAATCGGTTGCGCGAGCAGTCACGTATGGGGATTCATACTCCGAGTGAGTTCGTTTCTTTAGATCACCAACTGCATGATATGCGTTTATATAAGAGTGCTGCCGAAATCAAAGTAATGCGTAAAGCTGCAGAAATTTCTGCAAAAGCGCATATTAAAGCCATGCAGTTCTGCAAACCGGGTGTTTATGAATATCAGCTTGAGGCTGAGCTATTGCATACCTTTATGCACGAAGGTGCACGTTTCCCTGCCTATTCTTCAATTGTGGGCGGTGGTAAAAACGGCTGTATTTTGCATTACGTGGAAAACGGTGACACCTTAAAAAATGGTGACTTAGTGCTGATTGATGCGGGTGCCGAAGTGGAATGTTATGCCGCCGATATTTCACGCACTTTTCCTGTAAATGGAAAATACTCTAAAGAACAACGCGCCTTGTATGACATTGTTTTAGCGGCACAACTTACAGCAATAGAGCAGGTTAAACCGGGAAATCATTGGAATGATCCGCACGAAGCAGCCATTAAAGTGATCACGCAGGGCTTGATTGATGTTGGTATATTAAAAGGTAAACTTGAAACCAATATCAAAAAAGAAACCTATAAAAATTTTTACATGCATCGCACCGGACATTGGTTAGGTATGGATGTGCATGATGTTGGAGATTACAAAGTTGAGGATGAATGGCGCGTACTTGAACCGGGTATGGTGCTCACCGTAGAGCCAGGCCTCTATATTTCAGCAGATCATGACAAAGTTGCTAAAAAATGGCACAACATCGGTATTCGTATTGAAGATGATGTGTTGGTCACTAAAGATGGGCATGATGTATTAAGTAAAGATGTACTCAAACATCCTGATGAAATCGAAGCGTTAATGGCTTAAACCAAGTCGGGTTCTTAAATAAATATGTTAGATAAAAACGAAAATACAGATTTTGACCTCATTATTATCGGCGGTGGTTTAGTCGGTGCGAGTCTTGCCTGTGCCCTATCTCTATCACAGCCAGAATCATCACTGCGTATTGCTATTGTTGAAGCGTTTCCTTTTAAGTCGGATGACTCGGAATATCAACCTGCATTTGATGCGCGCAGCGTGGCTTTGTCGTATACCTCAAAACAAGTATTTGAAGGGATAGGTTTGTGGTCATCGATTAATAAGTTAGGTGTTGCTCCCATCAAAAAAATTCATATTTCTGATCGTGGTCATGCAGGCATTACCCGTTTAAATGCCGAAGATGAAAATGTAGATGCTTTGGGCTATGTGGTTGAAACTCGGGTTATCGGTAAAGCCTTGTTTGAAGCATTAGAAAAACAAAAAAATGTCACATTGATTGCTCCTGCTAAATTAAAAAACTTTGATCTAGGTTTAAACTCTGCCAGCGTCATTATTGAAACTGGAAGTGAAAAGACAGAAAAAACATTAACCGCTAAATTACTGGTTGCAGCAGATGGCGGTGATTCAATAGTACGCCGTTTAAGTGGTGTAAGAATTAAGCAACGTAACTACGAACAAAGCGCAGTGATTGCAAATGTTGCGACCGATCAGCCTCATAATAATCGAGCCTTTGAACGTTTTACCGACAGCGGTCCATTAGCCTTGCTACCGATGGCGGCAACTGAAAAGGAAGCGAACCGTTATTCACTTGTATGGACAGTTAAGAGTTCAGAACAAGAAGAAATGATGAACTGGGATGATGAAACCTTCTTATTGAAATTAAAAGAACGTTTCGGCGAAAGAGCCGGGCAGTTTATAAATGTGAGCAAACGCCATGTTTACTCCTTAAGCCTGATGCGAGCAACAGAACATGTGCGTGAACGTTTAGCTATTATTGGTAATGCTGCACATAGCTTGCATCCTGTTGCTGGTCAGGGCTTTAATTTAGGTTTGCGCGATGTTGCTGCATTGTCACAAGTTATTATTGATGCTGAACGAGATGGAAATAAAGATATTGGTCTGTTATCAACTTTAGAAATATATGAGGATTGGCGTCGCAGGGATCATATTCAAACCGCAATGGCGACAGATAGTCTGGTTAGAATTTTTTCTAATAATTTTTTACCTTTAGCCGCATTACGTAACTTAGGTTTATTAGTGGTAGATCTTGTGCCGCCACTTAAAAAAGTTTTTGCACGTCACGCGATGGGCTTTGTTGGTAAGTTACCGCGTTTAGGTCGTGGGTTAAAATTATAAAAACTACTGTCATTGTGATGTCACAAAATGACTGCGGCAATCTCATGACGAATAGTATTAAATCTAGAGATTGCCGCAGTCATTTTATTCCTTCGCAATGACGCGGAAGAAATGAGTTTTAGAGAGTTGTTTTTTGTAGGTTGGATCAAGCGTAGCGGATCCAACAATTTAAAGCTGTTGGGTTCGTTGTTTTACGCCTTAACCCAACCTACAAAAGAAGTTATGAATAAAAATTATGATTAAAGAAAAGACAAATTACGACATTATTATTGTTGGTGCGGGCATGGTCGGCGCGACCCTGGCTTGCGGACTTGCAGAAGAGGCTGAAAATCTCAGTATTGGCTTGATAGATGCAAATGCACCTAATTTCGACTGGGATAATAATAGTTTTGATATGCGTGTTAGCGCCATTACACGCGCATCACAAACATTATTTAAAAACATTGATGTCTGGGAAAAAATACTCGAGCTACGAGTGAGCCCTTACCAGGATATGTATGTTTGGGATGCTGAAGGAAAAGGTAAGGTGCATTTTGATAGTGCAGACATGGGCGAAGCAGACCTTGGACATATTATCGAAAACCGGGTCATCGTAAAAGCATTACATCAACGCGTTGCAGAAATTTCAAATATTGATTTACTTTGCCCGGTGAAGATTGAAAGCATTAATTTTCATGATGATAAAACAGAATTGGTATTGGACGATCAAACTACACTCTCTACAAAACTTGTCGTAGGGGCAGACGGAACACGTTCCTGGATAAGACAGCAAGCCGATATCGCTGTGAAGGGCTGGGATTTTGATCAAGCCGCCCTGGTCACGACCGTTAAAACAGAAAAACATCATGAGAATACTGCCTGGCAGCGTTTTTTAAAGACCGGGCCGTTGGCTTTTTTACCCTTAACAGATGGCTATAGTTCAATTGTTTGGTCAACTTCACCGGATGAAGCAAAACGTTTAACCGAAATTTCAAAAAATGATTTTGCCAAAGAATTAGAACAGGCCTTCGAAAGTAAACTGGGTAAGATTGAGTCTGTTGCCGGGCGTGCTGTTTTCCCTTTGCGATTATTTGAAACTTTAAATTACGTTAAACCTCGCCTCGCTTTAGTCGGGGATGCGGCGCATACGATTCATCCGTTAGCAGGACAAGGTGTTAATTTAGGCTTATCAGATGTAGCAAGTTTAATGACCGTCATTGTCGAAGCTTTGAATGATAAAAAAGACATTGGTGATTTAAAAGTATTACGTCGTTATGAACGTTGGCGTCGAGCAGATAATCGTTCTATGCTCGTTGCGATGGATGGAATAAAAAGATTGTTTGGTAGTGAATTATCAGTCATTAAAGATTTACGCAATGCAGGTTTAAATTTGACGGATCGTATTACACCGTTAAAAAATGTTCTTATGCGGCAGGCAATGGGGCTGAATGCATTAAAGATGGATTCTAATTCAAAATGAAAAAACTTAAGCATGATGCCAGAACGTGCGGAGCAGGTTCAGGTAATGCTGAATGAAACGCGAAGCGGTTCTACAGTGAAAGGAGTTGAGAGTATGGAAGTCGGGTTATTAATTTAAAAATGAAAAAACTCAAACACGAAAAAGAGTTAGTAAAACTTGCTGTTGATATGGTAATGACTATCGCAGAGAAAAAGGGTGTGGTGAAATTTGATGCCACTGATTCATCAAAAGAAAAAGTAGAGTATGTTTACCGTTTGCTTGTACACGATAAAGTTTTACAACCTCTTGTTAAGGGACAGGTAGATCAACCGAGTATGAAACACAAATTAGCCTGCTGGATGCAAAAACAACTGCCGGCTGATCACCCTCTCAAAATGTAAAAGATGTCTTTAGTTAGATACATATGGGGGGAACGACCATTTTTTGTTGGTTCCGTCATTTTATTCCTTGAACCAACCTACTCCTTTCATCCATTCGTGTAGGTTGGAGCAAGCATAGCGGATCCAACACTGTATGTTGTTGGTTCCGTCGCTTTGCGACTTGATCCAGCCTACGCTCAATAATCAGAATGCCCAAGGTGCTTTTTCAAGCACTTCATTTATAAAAAGAGTAAATTTTTTCTCAAAACAGCCGATATACATATTAGTGGGTGTATATCAGAGGTTTGTATGAGAAAAACACACTTTTTTAAGTGGTTTAATTCAGAAAAGAAAAAAGAGGCTACTTCGTCTTATTTTTCTCATACCTATGTTCATCCCTGTATCATTAATAACCAGCCGCACATTGTTTATCCTCGTGGTTTGCAGGAAAAGTCTCCCGGATTATTTTTTAAGCTCACTCAGCATTACCAAAATCAAGGTTATATTTTAAAAGAAGATCAGCGTTCAGATAAGTTTTTCAATAAATATAAAAATCAAAGGCAAAAATGGGCGCCTATTTTGTTATTTACCGCCAGCCTTATTTTTGAGAGCAGTGCGTTTGCGGATATTGAAATAGATGTAAATGAATATGCATCATTTCGGAATCATCAAAATATAGAATTGCAGTTGATATCTAATAATAAAATTCGAGAACAAATTCAATATACGGTGAAATCTGCAAACACGATAAAAAATACGATACAGATTAAATCAGGATTAGCACAGTCACTGTTTGATGAACTAAATAATCGTTACCATAAACAAAACTCAGATCCCGAGTACATTGTTGAAGATTTAAAAGAGATTGCAAATTATTACAGTAATTTTCCAGAATCAGTTGCGTTGATTAATGCGTTAAAGGATAAGAATTGGATGTTATCTTTTGATGAAGATAACTGGGTAACAACAGGTAGCGGTAGTATGTTTCAGGTTGATAAAGCTGTTATCCATTTTAATACGCGCTCTGCCGCACAACTTCGTTTAAATAATGGCTGTGCCGATAATCCAGTCTGTATTGCATCACCCGCAGATGCATTGCTTCATGAATTACTGCATACCCACAGTATGCTGGTAAAAGGTGAAGAGTTCATAATGCAAGGAGGCATGAATAATGTGCTCTACCCCTATAAACATGAGTACGCTGTTATAGATTCTGAACGTAAACTTTATGCCAGCATGAGTAAACAAGATAATATCAAACGTCCACAACGACGTGAACATACCGGGCGAACAGTTAAAGCTCATTGTTCTACCTGTATTAAATAATAAATCTCAAGATAACATTTAAATGTGAAATGCTTTATATTTTAAAACCAGTCCCTGGACTATACTTTCAGAATGTTAAAATTTACCGTTTATATTATTTGGAGTAGAGCATGACTGTTCAAAAGGTTTTCTTATTCATATTGTTTTTTCAATTTGTTTTTATTAACTCCGCTCAAGCTGGAGATGCTGACTGGCTTAAAAAGTTGTCAATTGAAGCCAAAGCCGATGGCTCTGGAATTAAAGCAAAACTCGCTACGCGATTTAATTTAGGTGGTGTAAAAGTAAATGCGGTATTAAGCAATGTTAATGGTGTAGAAGATGCCTATATGGTGATGCGCATGGCTGAGATGTCGGGACATGACACCGGTTATGTTGTTGAGCAATACCAGGCTAACAAAGGTAAAGGTTGGGGAGTACTGGCAAAGCGGCTTGGTATTAAGCCGGGTTCACGTGAATTTCATAATCTTAGAAGTGCTCATGCGCGCTCCGGCTCAGGTAGTGATGCAGGCAATTCTAAACGAGGAAAGGCTAAATCTCGTGGGCAGGGGCAGGGTAAGAATAAGAACAAAGGTAAAGGCAGGGGGAAAGGAAAAGCTGATTTTTAGGGTGACGCTAATTTAGCGCCAGTGTTAAACGACTTTTTGAGAAGCGGGCTAATCCGGTTCTCATCTTATTTTAAGTATGAAATTCTAAATTCAAGCATCTCTTTGTAAAAAATAATTTATTTTTTACTTTTCTGCAATCAAATTCCTCTTTCATTCGTCTAGTTATTATCAGGCATAAAATGCACTGATATTTTGTGTTTTTGTTAATAAAATTTAATGGAGGAATTATGAAAAAACAAAATAAAGCTATTCAATCGACAGTCGCAGGAATCCTGGCACTAGGTGCAACCATGGTGAGTACTTCGGCATCAGCAGTTCCCGATCAACCTAAATTTTGGGAAAAATGTGCGGGTATTGCAAAAGCAGGTATGAATGATTGTGGTGCTTTAGATGGCAAACATAACTGTTCGGGTCAAGCATCAAAAAGTAGTCATATGCAGGAATGGGTTTATGTACCTAAAGGAACATGTGCCAAGATTGTTGGTGGTAAAGTCGCAAAAATTAAACCGGCAAAAAATTAAAAATGAATGCATTTAACCAAATGCGGTTAAAAAATAAAGATGCTAAACCAATCTCCGCCACGGGGATTGGTTTGCGTTCTCCGCATGTAAATGAAATTTTAACAGACTTACCCGATGTCCCCTGGTTTGAATTATTAGCAGATAATCACCTGGTGGAAGGGGGGTTAATACCTTTACAGTTAGAAAAAATTTGTCAGCATTATCCGGTTACCTTTCACAGTGTAGGCTTATCGTTAGGCTCTATTGATCCTTTGGATTTGAATTACCTGGGGAAGCTGAAAAAGCTCATGCAGCAACATGAAATAGCCTGGTTGTCAGAACATTGTTGTTTTACTTCTGTTGATGGATTTCATTCGCATGACTTGTTACCAATGCCATATTCAGAAGAAAGTTTGTCGCATATGGTGAAGCGCATATCACAGGTTCAGGATTTTCTAGGCGAACAAATTTTAATTGAAAATGTCTCAAGCTATATGAAATTTGCAGAAACTACACTTAATGAAGCAGATTTTATTTCTGAGCTGGCTGAACAAGCAGATTGTTTACTCCTGATTGATGTAAATAATATTTATGTTAATCATATTAACCAGGGTATAGATACGGAAAATTATATAACACGTCTTCCATATGAAAGAATCAAGGAAGTTCATTTAGCCGGTTTTGATGACCGGGGTGATTATATTTTAGACGCCCATAATAATCCGGTCGCTAAACCGGTATGGCAATTATATGAAAAATTGATTCAAAAAATTCCACATGTACCAACGTTAATCGAATGGGATAATGATATACCTTCATTACAACGATTAATAGATGAAGCACAAAAGGCAAAAGACGAAGGATTAATAAAGCATATTTCTTTTTCTTTTCATGATGATCCAGAAAATTTGAAAAGATTTGTTAATCTAGGAGTCTTTGATTCTGTACTCTGCCAATATAATTTCCTGGACCAGACGAATGAAGAAGCTATTGAGTATGCTGTCAGCAGGGGAGTCGGAGTAGCAGTGATGGGACCAGTTGTGGGGGGTAGATTGCTCGGAATGGAAATTGATGGCATTAAGAACATAAAAGACAGAGAACTTATAGATATGGCA
>JAUVGM010000291.1 GCA_030593785.1 Gammaproteobacteria bacterium
AAGAGAGTACGATTCAAACTCTTCTTAAACAATTACAAGTGCACCGACAACAAGGGCACGAAGTTATTGTTGTTGATGGTGGTAGTACTGATAAAACCATTTCTATATCTGAATTATTATCTGACAAAGTTATCACATCTAAATCGGGGCGCGCTTTGCAAATGAATAGTGGGACGAGCCATGCTAAACATGATGTTTTTTGGTTTTTACATGCAGATACTATAATTCCGGAAAATGCGATTGAATATATACAACAGGCATTAACCTCACCGGAATGGGGGCGGTTTAATATAAAGTTATCGGGATCAAATATATTATTTCGTTTAATTGAACGAATGATAAATATTCGCTCGTGCCTTAGCGGTATTGCAACGGGCGATCAGGGCATCTTTGTAAAACGAAAAATATTTGAATCGGTAAATGGCTATTCAAATATTCCATTAATGGAAGATGTTAGTTTGAGTAAAAAGCTTAAAAAAACATCAAAACCCGTTTGTTTAAAAGAGAGTTTAATAACATCAAGTCGTAGATGGGAAAGACAGGGGATTCTATCAACAGTGTTACTAATGTGGCGATTACGTTTTTTATATTGGTTAGGCGTAAGTGCTGATAAGTTGGCGACTCAATATAAATAATGGCTAAGAGTTTAAATAAATTATTGATTTTCACTAAGTCACCTGTTCTGGGTGAAGTGAAAACACGTTTGCAACCGGAATACTCTACTGGGCAGTCATTAATTATTCATAAAAGACTCATGTTAAACACATTAGAGCTATCTAAGGACTTAGCTGGTTTTGATGTTGAATTATGTTGTACTCCTGACAGGAATACATTGTTTTTTCTGGATTGCGAAAATAATTTTCCAATCACGTTAAATAATCAACAAGGCGCTGATCTTGGGGAAAGAATGGCTTTTGCGTTTTCAGTCGCATTACAAACTTATGAAAAAGTCGTTGTAATTGGAACAGACTGCCCCGATATAGATAAGGATTATATTACTCAAGCATTTGATGCTTTAAATGAGAATAATGCGGTTATTGGCCCTGCTGCGGATGGGGGGTATGTTCTTTTAGGTTTGCGAAAATTTTCACTGGAGTTATTTACTAATATCTCGTGGAGTAGTGACAAGGTATTTTCTCAGACACAAAAAGTATTAAATGATTTATCCTGGAAATATAAGGAATTAGGTATAATGCACGACCTGGACAGACCTGAAGATTTGCTCAGGCACGAAAATTTATTGAATGAAATCAGTTGAAGGAAAGAAAATATGAGTTGGTTAGATCGAATCCCATTTACAACACTGTTGTTGATTTCTCTTATGTTGGGGTTAGCCCCTTTTGTACCCGAGCCACATGTTGTGGAAAAATTAAGAATGTTATTTGATGGTAGTTTAGCAAAGCCAATAGATATATTTGATTTGTTGATGCATGGAACTCCATGGGTTTTACTGGGGCTAAAAAGCATACGTCATTTTAGTAAATAATTATAAAACATATAGGTGAAAATAATGACTAAACAATTGGTTTTTGTTTATAACGCGGATAGTGGGATGTTTAACACCCTAACGGATATTGCGCATAAAGTATTTTCACCGCAAACTTATGAATGTAATTTATGTGCTATCTCGCATTCTTATCTCAGTGAACGCAGTGAATGGAAAGAATTTATTGAAGAGTTAGGTGTTGAGTGTGAATTTCTGCATCGTGATGAGTTTTTTAAAAAATATTCTTCAGAAGAAAATAACTTTCCGGTCATATTTGAACTGATTGATGGTGAGTTAAAGACTGCATTGTCTGCGGATAAAATTAATACTTGTAAATCAATGGATGATTTAAAAGAAGCGATTAACTCCGTTATATAACTTAATGTTTATTAGGGAAATCCTTCAGACAGCATCTGCCAGAAGGATTTCTAACTTCGCAGGCACAGTTTTTTTCTTTTGTTTGTTGTGTGACGTAGGTTTTAATCTCAGGGTTTTGTGCCGCAAGTGCTTTGCTTATACCAAAGCAATAACAGACTAATGCGTTTTCATCTTTTTCTTTTTTACCGATTACCGTTCTTAATTGAGCTTTATTAATAACTGAACCTTTTATTCCAAAATAGACAATATCACAATTGGGATCATCACAGAAGTAGTACTTCAATTCATCCAGCGTGTATTGCCATGGTGATTTAATATGTTGCAATATGGTTTTTTTATCGACTTCAATATATTGCTGCATATTTTCCGGGCAAGCGAATTTTCGAGGTGATGGTTTTTTCTCTGAGCACGTTTTTTCACCATCCTTGTTACTACAGCAGTCGCTCATGACTTAACCTTTTTATTTTTTTAAGGTTGATGGGTAGCCAGCATTCGCTGTTGTTTTCATTAGCGTCTCAATATTTGTTTTTCCAGGATCAAAAGTAACCGTTGCAGTTTTAGTTTTGAATTCAGATTTTACCTCAACGACACCAGGTACTTTTTCTAATGCCTTTCGAATAGTGATAGGGCAAAATTTGCATGTCATTCCAGGAACATCAAGTATTGCAGTTACATTTTCAGTTGCTCTTGCATTATTATTTGTGGCCAGCAAGCTGAACATAATTAATATAAGTGAGAATATAGTTGTTTTAGATAAAGATCGTAAATGTAAAGTCATGGTACTGCTCCTGAAAATATTAATAGTGTCGTTGTGTATTTTTACTTACGTTAACAGCAAGAATTTTGTTCTTGCTGAATGGGTGGGCATGGCACTGAGCCATAAGAACAAAAAACACAACAATCCCCTTTTTGGGGTTTAAGTAAAGTGCCGCAGTTTTTGCATTCATAAAACCACTGGCAGGAATCTGTTGGCATAGTCTCCGTTTCCTTATGCCCACATTCGGGACAGGTAATGCTTGAATCTGGAATTATTTCAATGCTCATTTTAAAATTCGCTTTGATTATTCAAAACAGTTTATTCAAAAAACGCTTATTCAAAGAACATCAGGCCGTAATAAGGAAAAGTAAGAAGAGCTATCAGTAGAACGGTAACGACCCAAAATATTATTCGTTGGTTTCGTAACACGCTCGGCAAAGCACAACTGTCACCGTCAGCACATTGCCGCGGTAAAATATAAAGCTTTCGAAATGATAAAAATAAAAACACCAGTGTGATGGTGACGAAAATAGGTTGATAAGGTTCAAACGCGGTGAGGTAACTAATCCAGGTTCCTCCTATGCCAAGAGCCAGTAAAACCAGCGGACCAATGCAACATACAGAAGCTCCAATAGCAGCAAGGCCTGCTGCAATAGTGCTTGAAATGTAAGAGCTGTTATTAATTTTCGTTGAGTCCGCCATAATCTGTCCATGTTATTTAATTCATACTAAGTATAAGCTCCGTATTAAGGTACAGAGTCAAGCGTCCCTATCTATTAGGCCGTTAATGTTTCAACAATTGCACAATGTTGACTGCCGCTGTCACTTTTACAAGAGTCGATAAGTTGCGTTAGGGTGCTGCGAAGGTTCTTCAAGTCATTGATTTGTTGATCAATATGCTCTCGTTTGAGCTCTGCTCGCTGTCG